>JBAUDW010000133.1:0-31461 GCA_049678285.1 Phycisphaerae bacterium | reverse complement strand
TAAGACGATGGGTACTCCCGCCGCGCTCCCGCTCGTCTTGGGGACCGCCCAACTGGGGCTTCGCTATGGCATCGCGAACCGGGCCGGGAAGCCCAACCTGGAGGCGGCGACGGCCATCGTCCGCGAGGCGTGGGATGGCCGTATCCGGGAGTTCGACACCGCCCAGGCCTACGGTTGCAGCGAAGCCGTCCTGGGGGAGGCGCTGTGCCGCCTGGGCATTGCCGACCGGGCGGCGGTAATCAGCAAGTTCGACCCGGCGCTCGAGCACCTGGACGCCGCCGCGATGGCCCGGGCGGTGGAGGAGTCGCTCACGCGGCTCGGCGTGGCGAGTCTGGCCGGCATGATGCTGCACCGCCAGGAGCGGCTGGCGCAGTGGAACCAGGGTCTCGGCCGCATCGCCGCGGCCCTGCGGGCGACCGGAAAGGTGAAGCGGATCGGCGTTTCGGTTTACTCGCCCGACAGGGCCGTCGAGGCGATCCGCGCCGACGGGATCGACATGGTTCAAGTGCCGACCAGCGTCTTGGACGGACGGTTCCTGGACGCGGGCGTGTTCGACCTGGCGCGGGAGCGCGGCAAGCTGGTCTATGTGCGAAGCGTCTTCCTCCAGGGTCTCGTGCTGATGGGGCCGGCCGAGATTCCGGACGCCTTGGCGGCGGTACGGCCCGGGGTCGAGCGGCTGGAGGCGCTGGCGCGCGACCTGGACCTGACGCGGCAGGAGTTGGCCTTGCTGGCCGTTAGGGATGCAGCGCCGCGGGCGCGGCTCATCTTCGGGGCAGAGACGCCCGCCCAGGTCCGGGATAACCTGAGGGCTTGGGCCCGCCGATCCGTGCCGGACCTGTGGCAGCGGGCTCGAGAGGCGGTCGGCCCTGTGGACGAGCGGCTGCTCAATCCGGCCCTGTGGCCCCTGTGAGGGATGCCCATGAACGTCGTGGTTGTCATCCAGGCGAGGATGGATTCGACGCGGCTCCCCGGCAAGGTGCTGATGCCGCTGGGGGGGAAGCCTGCCATCGCGCACGTCCTGGAGCGGGCGGGGTGGATTCCGGGCGTGTCGCGGGTCGTTCTGGCCACGACCAACTCGCCCGCCGACGATCCGCTGGTGGACTTCTGCCATTCGGTCGGCGCGGCCGTGTTTCGCGGCAGCGAGGAGGACGTTCTGGACCGCTACTATCAGGCCGCGCGCCGGTTCGCGGCCGACGTGGTCGTCCGCGTGACCGGCGATTGCCCGCTCCTGGCCCCGGAGGTGAGCGGCGCGGTCGTGCGGCGGCTCCTGGAGAGCGGCGCGGACTATTCGTCGAATGTGCATCCGCCAACGTATCCCGACGGGCTCGATACCGAGGCGCTCACGTTCGCGGCCCTGGAGCGAGCGTGGCGCGGCGCGACGCAGAAGTCCGAGCGCGAGCACGTGACCCTGCACGTGGCGAGCCATCCGGAGCGGTTCCGGCTGGTGAACGTGGCCGGCGAGCGGGACCTCTCCGCCCTGCGGCTGACGCTCGACGAGGAGGCGGACTACCGCCTGCTCGGGGCGATCTTCGCGGCGCTCGAGAATCGCGGCTGGTTCGGCAGCCTGGCCGAGGTGATGGCCGTGCTCGACGCGCAGCCGGAGCTGCTCGAGATCAACCGCGCCATCGGCCGCAACGAGGGCCTCGCGAAGTCCCTCGCCGAGGACGGGCCCGCGGGCGCCGCGGCGGGCAGCGCGCCCCAGCACCAAGCCGAGCGGCCGAAAGGGGGCGAGCGTGGCTGACCGCCGCGAATCCTGCCGCGCCGTCCTCCTGAACCCGCCGACGGCCGCGCCCTCGAGCGTGATCCTCCTGAACCTCGCCTACCTCTCGTCGGCGCTCAAGGAGGCGGGGCACGAGGTGCTCGTCCTCGACGCGACCGCCCCGCACCGGCGCCTGTCGGAGGCCCAGGTCGAGCGCGAGGTCCGAGCGTTCGCGCCGCACTTCATCGGGGTCACGCTGACGATCACGTGGATCCCGGCGACGTATGCGTATCTCGAGCGGCTGGCGCGGCTGGGCATCCCGATCGTCGCGGGCGGGCCGCATGCCAACTGCCTGCCGGAGGAGATACTCGCCCACGGGCCGCGCATCGTGGCCATCGGCGAGGGCGAAGAGACGATCGTCGAGCTGGCGGACCACTTCCTCGGCCGCAGGCCCCTGGAGAGCATCGCGGGGCTCTGCTTCCGCCGCGATGATGGCTCGGTCCACGCCACGCCCCGGCGGCCGCTCATCGAGGACCTTGACCGCATCCCGCTGCCCGACTACGCGTCGTTCCCGATCGCCCACTACACGGGGAGCCCCGACCCGCACTCGAACCCGATCTTCTGGAGCGTCTTCTCGAGCCGGGGATGCCCATACAACTGTATCTTCTGTTCGAGCCACAACGTATTCGGGCGGACCTACCGGGCCCGCAGTCCGCGGAACGTGTACGACGAGATCGAGCACGTGGCCGCGACGTACGGCGCGCGGGTCTTCGCCTTCCAGGACGACGAGGCGTTCATCAACAAGCGGCGGATCATCGAGTTCTGCGACCTGGTGCGCGAGGGGCGGTTCCCATTGAAGTTCTCGGCGCGCCTTCGGATCGACAGCCTCGACGGAGACATGTTGGCGGCGATGAAGGCGGCGGGGTTCCGGCGGCTGAGTTTCGGCGTCGAGAGTTTCAACGATGAGACGCTCTCGAAGATCAACAAGAAGTACACCGTGGCGACCGTTGCTGAGAGCTTCCGGCTGCTGGAGAAGGCCGACTTCCCGGCCGTCTCGTTCAACAACATCATCGGGTTCCCCTGGGAGACGCCGGAGCACCTGCGCCGCAATCTCGACGAGATCGCCCGCATCCCACCGGGCCTGGTCTACTTCAGCTTCACGGCCACGCCCATCCCGTACCCCGGGACGGAGCTCTACGAGCGGTACCACGCCGAGTACAGGTTCACGGACTGGTGGCTCGACCCGGCGCGGAACTCGGTGCCGACCTCGCCCCCCGCGGCGGGCGCGTTCTTCATGCTCTTCCTCTTGGTCCACGGGCCGCTCTACGCCGAGGACGGCTTCTGGCGCCACTCGCCCCGGATGAAGCGGGCCATCGAGGCGTTCTGCTGGGAGCTCTCGAAAATGCACCTGAAACGATGCCTTCGGCCGCGCGAGTTTGCCTTCGTCTACGGCCTCTCGCGGGCCTCGCACTGGCTCTGGCGCCGCTCGCCGCGCCTGGAGCGCGCCCTGTTCGGGCCGCTCGTGCGCTTCGCGCGGCGGTGGGGCCTCGACCGCAAGACCAAGTTCACCTATCGCGGGCTGGACGATGCTTGAACTGGGCCTGAAAGTCTGGTCGACGAACCGCGCCTACCGGGCGCTGGCCCGCGCCCTTTACGAGGCCGGCACCTTCGACTTCCTGGAGATCGCCGTCCCGGCCGAGAGCGGCCTGGAGGACGTGGCCTTCTGGCGGGACGAGCCCTACCCATTCGTCCTCCACGCCCCGCACTCGTACTCGGGCCTCAACATGGCCCTGGAGTCGCTCGAGACGGCGAACCGCGCGCAGATGGAGAAACTCGCGCGCGCCCAAGCGATGCTCCGTCCGCGGTTCGTCATCTTCCACCCCGGCACCCAGGGCTCGTTCCAGGAGACGGTCCGCCAGGTGCGCCTCTTCGGGCGCGAGTTCCCGGACCTCTTCGCCTGCGCGCTCGTCGAGAACAAGCCACGACTCGGCCTGCGGGGCGAGACGTGCCAGGGGGCCTCGCCCGACGAGGTCCGCGCCCTCATGGACGCGACCGGACTCGGCTTCTGCCTCGACGCGGCCCACGCCGTCTGCTACGCCAACCGGGCCCGCCGTCCGTGGCTGGAAGTCTTCGACGAGTTCCTCGCGCTCGGGCCTGCGATGTACCATCTGGCCGACGGCGACGCGGCCGCTGAGACCGACGCCCACGAGCACCTCGGCCGCGGCACGTTCGACTTGCCGCGCATCCTCGGTCGCATCCCCGACGGCTCGGCCGTCACGGTCGAGACGAAGAAGGACTCGCCGACGGACCTGAATGACTTCGTCCGGGACGTCGAGTACGTGAGGGTCTGCGTGCGATGATCATCAACGGGCGAACCCTCGGACCGGGCCAGCCGTGCTACGTGGTGGCCGAGATGTCGGCCAACCACAACGGCCAGATCGGCCGGGCCATTGAGATCCTCGGTGCGGCCAAGGCCGCCGGTGCCGATGCCGTCAAGGTCCAGACCTACACCGCCGACACGATGACCATCGACTGCGACAACGCGTACTTCCAACTGGGTGACCACCCCCTCTGGGGTGGGAAGACGCTGTATCAACTGTATCGTGAGGCGGCGATGCCGTGGGACTGGCATCCGCGCCTTGCGGCCGAGGCCGAGCAGGTCGGCGTCACGCTCTTCTCGACGCCGTACGACGAGACAGCGGTGGATTTCCTGGAGAAGCAGGGCACACCGGCGTACAAGATCGCCTCGTTCGAATTGCCGGACGTGCCGCTTCTGGAGAAGGTGGCCTCGACCGGCAAACCCGTGATCTTGTCGACGGGGATGTCGACGCGGGAGGAGATCGCCCTGGCGGTGGAGACCCTCCGCTCGGGCGGAGCGGGGGACGTGGCCCTGCTGAAGTGCTCCAGCGCGTACCCGGCCGACCCGGCCGACATGAACCTGTGGACGATACCCGATATGGCGCGGACGTTCGGCGTGGTGGCGGGCCTATCGGATCACAGCGTGGGCGCGACAGCGGCGGTGGCGGCCGTCGCGATCAACGCCGCCATCATCGAGAAACATTTTACGCTCTCGCGGCGCGACGGCGGCCCCGACGCCGCTTTCTCGATGGAACCGGCCGAGTTCCGGGCCATGGTCGACCAGATCCGCACCGCCGAGAAGGCCCTGGGAAGGGTGTCGTACGGGGCCACGGCAGGCGAGAAAGACAGCGTCCGGTTCCGGCGATCGGTCTTCGCGGTCGCCGACATCCGGTGTGGCGAACCCCTGACGAAGGACAACGTGCGGGTCATCCGTCCGGGCTACGGTCTGGCGCCCGTGCACTACGCCTCCGTCCTCGGCCGGAAGGCGAAGCGGGACATTCCTCGCGGCACGCCGATCGCGTGGAACCTCGTGGAGGGCCGGCCGTCATGATCACGCTGCGGCCGATCACGATGTCGGATGTGGCGCGGCTCTACGAGTGGGCGATGGACTCCGAGACGCGGGCCCAATCGTTCCGGTCGGGGACGTTTGATTTCGAGAGCCATTGCCGGTGGCTCACGAAGCGCCTGGCGTCGCCCGATTGGATGGGCCTGGTGGCCGAAGACAATGGAGGGCCGGTCGGTATGATCCGGTTCGACCGGCAAGACGACCGGGCGACGCTGAGTTTCACTGTGGCGCCGGAGTCGCGCGGCAAGGGGTACGGCACGGCGATCCTGGCGGCGGGGGCGAGGCACGTCCGGGCGACGGGGTTTGCCAGCCGCATCTGGGGCTGTGTCAAACTCACGAACCCGGCGTCGCTCCAGTGCTTCGAGAAGGCGGGGTTTGCACGGCGTGAGGATTCGGTGGTCAACGGCGTCCGCTGCGCGGTGTTCGAGTGGCCTGCCTGAGCGGGTCGGGCGCGCGGCGGCGGCCGCAGAGGTCGGACAGGGTGTCGGAGAAGGGCGACGGACGAAAGGATCGGAGAAGCCCATGAAGTGCGCCAGAATCGGCAACAAGATGGTCGGCGACGGGTACCCATGCTTCATCTCGCGGGAGGCGGGGGCGACCCATACGGGCCTCGAAAGCGCCAAGGCGCTGGTGGCGGCCAAAGGGTTTCGTTGCGGATCAGAGCCTCGGCCAGGCCGTCAATCGAGCCACTGGAAGTTAAGGATGCGCGGCCGGGGTTACGGGACAGCGATCCTGGCGACGGGCACCGCGTATGCCCTGAAGAACGGCTTTGCGGCAAAGGTGCGGGGCATCGTCAGACTCTCCAACGCCGCCTCACTGCGGTGCTTCATCAAGGCCGGTTTCAAGCGGCTGCCGGATGCGGAAGTCAACGGCGTCTCGTGCGCCGTCTTCGAGTGGAGCGCATGAGGAGCATGGCGATGGGCCTGGACATCCCCTTCTGCGAGGCGCCCCTGAACCTGAGCATGGCGCCGCAGGGCCTGGAGGTGGTCGACGCCGCGGCCCCGGCCTTCTGGCCGGCCTGGAACGCTTTTCTGGACGAGTACCCCAGATACACGTACCGGTACAAACAGCCGGTGCTCGAGTACAACCGGATGCTGGCAGGGCCGGCGGCGATCGATCGCAGTTTCGTCGTGCGCCGGGGCGAGCGGACGTTGGCCGTCTGCCCCCTCCTCATCGACGAGGTCGATGGCCGGCGCCAGGCGTCGCTGTCGCGCATCTGGCTGCCCGCGCCGCTGGGCTTCGCGCGCCTCAGCGAGAAGCAGACGCGCAACCTCGAGGAATTCGTCTTCGACACGGCGGTTGAGCGCCTGAAGGCGTGCGGGGCCGTGCGGTGGCTCGTCGAGGCCGAGGTCCTGAGCCTCGGGGCCAACCGGATCGAGGACACTGTGTTTGCCCGCCGGGGGGCGCTCGACGTCTCCGGCCAGTGCCACATCATGGACCTGACGCTGCCGCATGAGGCCCTGTGGCGCCAGGTCCGGCACAGCGCACGCTCGACCATCAACAAGGGCCTCCGCACCTACGAGTTTCTCGTCTACGACAGGACGAACTACACGTTCGAGGTGGGCGAACGGCACCGCCTCCTGCACCACAAGTGCGCCGGCCGGGTCACCCGACCCATCGAGACCTTTCACAAAATGTATTCCTGGGTCGAGGCGGACTGCGGCCTGATGTTCGAGCAGCGGCAGCAGGGCCAGGTCGTCCAGATGATCTTCGTGGTGCTCGGCAAGGGCACCGCCTGCGGCGCCAGCGCCGCCGACGACCCGGACTTCAGGTGGCCCGTCCCGATGACCCACGCGATGAACTTCTTCATGTACCAGGAGACGGCACGGCGCGGCATCCAGTACTACGAGGTCGGCGAGACGACCTACCGCGACTCGCTCTACGCCGTCTACACGCCCAAGGAACGGACCATCTGCGACTTCAAGCGCGGGTTCGGCGACCGCAGTTACCCCTTGAAGCGTTACGTCTGGTTCGACAGCCCGGAGGAGGAGGTCCGGTTTCTGGAGGAGCGGCTGGCGAGGTACAAGGCTCACCTCTGCGATTCGGAGGGGGGGGAGGGTTGAAAATGCTTTCCATCTATCCGCCGTCGCGGAAGGAAGCAGGGCCGACCGCGGCCCGATTCTTCGAGCATCTCGCGGCGGCCACGGGCGCTTCGTTCAGGCCGTTCTGCTGCGCGCGCGCGGCGATGGTCTTCGGGCTGAAGGCCATCGGCCTCCAGCGGATGGACGAGATCCTGGTGCCGCCGTTCATGTGCTGGGCCGTTCTGGCCGCCCTGGACCGGGCTGCGTTTCCGGCGATGGCCCTTTCGGCCCGGACGAAGGCGATCCTGGTGTTTCATCAGTTCGGGTTTCCTCAGCGGCTCGATGTGATCGAGAAGCACGCCGCGGCTCGCGGACTCTTCATCCTGAACGACGCTGCCCATACGCTGTTCTCATCCTGGGAAGGCCGGCGCATCGTGACCTGGGGTGACGCGACGGTCGTTAGCCTGCCTAAGTTGTTTCCGTGTACGCTTGGCGGGGGCCTGTGGACGCAAGATGCGAGGATCCTTGGGCGGCTGGCGGCTGACTATGAGGCGCTGCGGGAACGCCACAGGCCGCACGCGGACGAGGCGTTCGACCGTCTCCTTGAGATCGACTTCCCCGACGGGGCGGCCGCGCACCCCCTGGAGGTCGAGGCGGTGTACGGGTATCTGCCGAGTCTGGTGGCCTTTCCGGAAGGCGCGTTGGGGCGGCTGCCGGCTGGCGCCGAAGCCCTTCGGCAGGACGTCGTGCGCCGGCAGCGGCTCTGGCAGATGGTTCGGGAGGCGTTTCCGGGGCGGACGCCGGTGTGTGAGGACTCGGAGGTTGTTCCGCTGGCCATTCCGGTCGGGGGCGACGCGGCGGCGCTCAGGCGAGTGGCCGAGGAGATCTCGCGTGCGGGCGACATGGAGACGCCGGTGCTCCACTTCGATTTCGCACGCAACATGCTGGAGCCGGACCACCGCCCGGCGATCCTGATCGGCTGTCATGAGGGCTGGACGGAGGAGGTGGTGGATCGGGTCTGCGCGCTGATCGCGGACGGTCTGCAGTAGGTTCGCCCATCGCTGGGGCAAAGACGACGTTGAGGTGGCCCATGACGACCTGGCGGGTTGAGATTGGATCCGAGGCGACATCCTGGGACGAGGTGGTGGAGTTTCTGGCCCGCATTTTCGGGCCGAACTACTACGACGCGCGCTTTGCTCAGCAGACGGTCCTGGACCATGAGCCATCGCGGTCACCCGGGAATCTGTTCCTGGCGCGCGGGGCGAAGGAGGAACTTGTCGGCTTGGTGCGGGTCGTCGAACGGCGTGTCGGCATCGGCGGAACGGCCTTGACCGGGGCAGGCATCTCCAGCGTCGCGGTCCACCCCGCGTGGCGGGAGCAGGGCGTGGCATCGGCCTTGATCCGGGCCGCCATCGAGAACGCGACGGCCCGCGGCATGGCCTTCGCGTTCCTGCACGGACGCCGGGCCATGGACAGGTTCTACTTGAAGTACGGTTTCTATGGGATCGGGCGGTACGTGGATCTGGAACTGCTCTCGGCGCCGCCGGCGCATCCGCACCTCGACGTCAGGCCGTTTGAGCCATCCCATCTTCCGCTGTGCATGCGATCGTACCAGGAGACGTACAGTCCACTGGCGGGGTCTGTCGTGCGAGACCCGCCGGTGTGGGCGTATCTGCTGAAGCGTGCGGACCCGCGGCTGGGCGGCTTTGACCTCCGCGTGTGCACCCTAGGCCGGGTTCCCGTTGGGTATCTCGTCCTGGCAGGAGGGAAACTGGTGGAGGCTGCCGTGCCCGGCGAGGCCCTGCCGGGCGTGCCCGGTCTGCTGCGGACGCTGGGCGCCGCATCGATCTCGGTGCATCCTCGGCACTCGCTGACCGTTTATTGCCGGACGCATGTGAATACTGTGTACAAGGAGCGTTTTGCCCTGGACGGTGGGTACATGGCTCGTCTGCTTGACGTGCGGGTCTTTCTGTCGGCCCTGGGGCCGGTTTGGGCGGCGCGGGCGGCCTCGGCCGGTGCCGGCAACCGTGTAATCCGCATCCTGGGGCACGCGGTGGATCTGGGAACCGGGATGGTCACCCAGGAGTCCGGGCCGGATGACCTGGAGTTTGAGCGTCCGGAATCGGCCGTCCGAGTCCTTCTGGGCGTCAATGAACCGGGTTCCTATGTGGGCGTCCGTTGGCCGGCGAGCAAGCCTTGGATCTGGCATGTGCTCGCCGGCACAGGGTTCCACACGAGTGCCTGGGATGAGGTTTGACGGAAGCGGCGGCGGTCTGGTTGGAGGGGATGTATGGTCGTGGTCCTGGAGACGTTTCGGCACGTCAGCGCCCGGTCGCTGCGTCGGCATCTCGACGCTGGCGCTGAGGTCTATTGGCTTGAGCCGTTCGTCGCCATTCATCATCGCGAGGGGCCTGTCGCGCAGTTCCCCACGGATTTGGTGCCGAATTATGTGGAGCCGCTACGGCAGGCGGGACGCCTGAAGATGCTCCCGGCGGGTGTGGTGGATCCGCCCGCCATCTATTGGTATGCCGCGGAACAGGCTGTCGAGACGGTCGAGCAGGCGTACCCGGCCTGGCGGCGGCGCCATGCGGACATCTGCCGCCACGTGGCGGAGACGCTCGGCACGCCGGTCGCGGAGACGCCCTTCAAGCGCCGTCTCTGCGAGGACCTGGCCGACTTCTACTCCGTCAACGAGATGCTGCACGGCGTGAGCCGGCACTTCGCGGGGGCGCCCGTGTGCTTCTACCCGTCGATGGACGCGGCGAAGTATCTGGAGATCCGGGCCCTGCTGGCCGAGGCGGGCGTCCCCTGCCGCGAGCATCCCAACGTCACGTTGGCCCGCCGCGCCGTCGCCGCCGACCGCCGGCGCTCCGTCAGGCGGAGCCTCCTCGTGACGGGGAAACTGCTGGGCCAGGTTCTGGGCGGGCTCTTGCTGGGCTGGCGCCGGCCCCTGGCCGGGGCGCGGAAGGCGTACCGCTACGGCATGACGGTCGTGTCGCCCATCCGCCAGTTGGCCGACAGCCGGCGCGGGCCGGATTTCCTGGTGGACGGGCGGACGATCCGGCACGAGGAGGTAGTGCTGCTGCCCCTGGTGTCGCTCACGCCCGACCAGCGCGAGCGCCTGGGGCGGATCCCCTGCGACGTGGCCGACGTGGCGGACGGGTGCCTGGTCTTCTCCCACGGGCGGGCCTGGCGCCGGCTCCTCGGGCTGGCGCTGACGCGCCGGTTCCTCCGCAACGGCGAGGCGCTGCGCACCGCCTCGAATGTGCTGTATAGTTGCTTCCTGTGGGAGCGGGTCCTGGAGCGGGTGAGCCTGCGGCACCTGGTGACCCACTGCGACTTCAACCTCGGGCACGTCGGCCGGAACATCGCCCTCGGCCGGGCCGGCGTGGAGACGTGGTACTTCAATGATTCCATGAATTACGGGTGCAACTGGGCCACGCCAAAGTCGCGCGTGCGGCACCCGTTCTGGACGTACCTCCACTACGACCACTTCATCGTCTGGGATGAACAGTTGGGGGCCTATTTCCGCAGCCATCCGGGCACGGAAGGGCGGGTGCACGTCGTCGGCTGCCTGTGGGCGAGCCACGGGCGGAGCCGGGAGGAGGCCCGGCGGGCCGCGGCCGATCGCGGCCTGGGGGACCTCGGCGAGCGGTTCGTCGTCGCCGTCTTCGACACGACGTATGGCCGCAACTCGCTCGCCGCCTACGAGGAGGGGATCGCGTTCGCCGAGCACGTCCTCCGGCTCGTGGAGGAGTGCCCCGAGGTGCACGTCCTGCTGAAGGAGAAGAAGGAGCGCTCCATCCACCCGCACCTGGAGCCGGACCTGGGGCCGCGGCTGCTCGTGCTCTATGACCGGATGGCCGCGCATCCGCGCATCCGTGTCGCCTCGGACCAGGCCGACGCCTCGGAACTCATCAGCCTGGCGGACTTGGTGGTCTCGTTCCCGTTCACCGCCACGACCTACGAGGCGCTGAGCGCGAACCGCCCCGCCGTCTGGCATGACCCGACGAACCGGTATGCCGACCGGCCATACGCCCAGGTCCCGGGCCTGGTGACCCGGAGTTACGAGGAACTTCGGGCCTGCGTGCGCGAGGCCATGCGCGCTGGCGGGCGGGCCAACCCCGTGCCCCTGGGCAGCCCCCTGCTGGACCCGTTCCGCGACGGCGGGGCCGTCGAGCGGTTCCGCCGGTTGCTAGCCGAGGCCGATGGGGCGGAGGGCCCGCCGGCGGGGGTCGCGGAGGGCCGGCCCCAGGCGATGTCCGCGAAAGGAGGGCCGGGATGCTCGGGATGAACGTGCTGCTGCTCAAGGTGCCGTGCTTCTCCTATCACGATAAGGCCGCCCCGTCGAACTTTGCGCAGAAGCGGTCCCGGGGGTTTCAGCCGTCCTGCGCGCTGGCGGCGCTGGCCGCGTTTGTGCGGACGTACCGGCCCGACGTCCGGCTCTCGGTCGTGGACGCCAACCTCCTGTTCCTCTCGCAGCCCGAGATGACGGCCGAGGCCCTGTACCGCCACCTGGAGTCGATCATCCGGGAAAGCACCTTCGACGTCCTTGCCGTTTCGGGCCAGTATATGTACTGCCACCCATGGGAAGAGGAGGCGGCCCGCCTGGCCCGCGCGAAGGACCGCAGGGCGCGGGTCATCGTCGGCGGGGGCTATGCGACGATCTTCCCCGAGAAGGTGCTTCGCAGCCCGCACGTGGACTACGCCGTCATCGGCGAGGGCGAGGCGGTGCTCGTCCACATCCTCGGCGAGATCGCCGGGGTCCGCGACCTCGCGTTCGCGGCGCAGTTCCCGTTTGACGGGTACGGGGTGCGGCGCGCCGACGGCCGGTGCGAGGTCGTGCCGAAACGCACGTTCCTGGCGGACTTGGCCTCGCTGCCGCCCGGCGACTGGGAGGGGATGGGGCTGGAGGCGTACGCGCGCCAGGAGCCGGGCGCGTACCTCCCGTTCATGGCCAGCCGGGGATGTCCCAACGATTGCTCCTATTGCTCAAGCCGGATGTATTGGGGCAAGCGCGTCCGCTATTGCCCGGCCGAGACGGTGATCGAGGAGATCCGCCGCGCCCACCGCGCGCTGGGCGTCGCGCGGTTCCACTGCCTCGATGACAACATCGCGGTCAACCGGCCGTGGTTCCTCGACTTCTGCCGGCGCTGCGGCGACCTGCGGCCCGACGTGACGATCACTTTCGGGAACTTCTCGGTCAAGACGCTGGGCGACGACGTCCTGGAGGCACTGCGGGATCTGGGCGTCCGGCGGATCGTCATCGGCGTGGAGACCGGCTCGCCCGCCGTCCAGAAGCGCGTGCACAAGTATCTGGACCTCGGGCAGGTCGAGGAGCGCTTCGCCCGCGTCAACGCCATGGGGTTCCAGGTGGCCCTCCAGTGGATGATCGGCTTCCCCGGCGAGACGCTCGCCGAGATCGAGGAAACCGTCCGCATGGTGAGGAAGTTGCGGTGCGAGTATATCACCATGTTCCCCGTCTTTCCGTTTCCGGGCACGCGCCTGTACGCGGAGGCCAAAGCCCAGGGCCTCATCCGGCTGGATGAGGACGACTTCGACTCGATGGACTACCAGCACGCCGGCAAGGTCCTCTCCGACGAGTGGGACGGCGAGCGCCTGTCCGAGATCGCCTACGACACGAACATCGAGATGAACTTCCTCAACACGCGGCTGTGGGACACGGAAGCGGGGCGGGCCCAGTTGAAGGCCGACCTGGACGCCCTCGCCCCGCGGCTGCCGGGGCACGTGGTTTTGCACCTCTGCCGGGGGTACCTCTGTGGCGTGTTCCTCGGCGACGCGGCCCAGCGCGAACGGGACTACGGTCAGGCGGCGGACATCCTGGCGGGGGGGGCGCCGACGTTCCGCCGGTACCTGGCCTGGGACTTCCCCGCGATCCGTGACTTCCGGGATTGGGCGGGCCGGACCGGGCGGGAGGCCGTCCTGGCCGGCGCGGCGCCGGCCTGAGGTTGGGCACGTTCATCCAAGGGGTCCACGAGGCGCTCAAAGCGGGCCGGCCGAAGCGGCAGGCGCTGGAGATCGCCGGCGAGAAGTTCGCCGGGCGATGGGGGGCGGGATCCATTGTCTTCAACCGGCCGGCGTCGGGCGGCGTGGCCGCCTCGACCCTGGCCGCAGGGGAATCGCCTTGAGAGCGGACGGCAAAAAGACGCTCAGGAACCTGAGCCTCTACCTGGTGGCCCAGGGGGCCCAGATGGCGGTGCCGCTGGCCACCGTCCCGATCTTTACGCGCCTGATCAATCCCGAGCACTACGGCGTCCTGGACATGCTCCAGATCGTGATGGTGATCGGCATCGGCATGGGCAACTGGGGACTGCTGAGCGCGTACGAACGGTATTTCTTCGCCTACGCGGATTCCGAGGAGAAGCAGCGGCGGCTCCTGGGGTCGGTGGTCGGGTTCAGCGTGCTTTGCTTTGTGGCGGTTTTCGTCGCCCTCTTTGCGCTGCGCCATGTGCTGGCCGTCAGTCTGACCGGCTCGGAGGAATGGGCCTGGCTGCTGGTCATCATCATGGCCACAGGCATCTTGAGTCACCTGAACTCGTTCTTCCAGACGTACTTCCGCAACTCAGAACAGGCGGGCCCATGCATCGCTTACGACCTGGTGGGGCTGGGCCTTTCGATGGGGGTTTCGCTGGTCCTGGTGATCGCCTACCAGTACGGGATTTGGGGACTCGTCGTGGGCGGCCTGGCCGGGCGGGCCGTCGTCTTCAGCTTGTACCTCTCTCGGTTCGGAACGACGGCCCTGCGCATCGACTGGGCGATCCTGAAGGAAAACCTCGCCTACGGTTGGCCGCTGATGACCAAGGTCCTCTCGGGGGTCATCAACATTACGGTGGACAAGTTTCTGGTAGGGACGTTGGTGTCGCTGGCGGCGCTGGGCGTGTACGGGCGGGCCCAGGCGATCGCCGTGGCCGTGTTCATGATGATGACCACCGTTCAGAACGTGTACTCGCCGAAATGGAGCCGGGTGTTGTTCGGCATCGACCCAGGCGCAGCGAAGGCACTGGGGATGCTGTTTACGGACTACGTGGCCATCATCATCGGCCCGCCGCTGCTGTTCGTCCTGTTCAGTTCGGAGATCGTCGGGGTCCTCTTGCCGGAGCCGTACCGGCCGGCGATCCCGCTGATCATCGGGCTGGTGGTGTACTACGTGATCTTGGCCTTCGGCAAGTTGGTGGGCACGGTGGGTGCGTTCCTGAAGATGACGCGGTTCATTGGCGTGCTCGCGCTGGTCTCGAACCTGGTCAATATCGGACTGAACATTGTCCTGATCCCGCGGTATGGCGCTGCCGGGGCCGTGGTAGTGACGTGCCTGGTCGGTCTGGCATTCACAGCCCTCTGCATGGTTGTCTACGGCGGCCGGTACAGGATCCAATACGAGAAAGTGAAACTGGGGGTCCTGTACGGCGGACTGCTGGCATGTGCGGTTCTGGCGCTGGTGTGCTACTATGGCGCGCTGACCTACTGGCACGGCCTGGCGCTGCGGATCGCCCTGGGGGCGATCATGACCCTTCTCTGGGTGAAAGTGGTGGGTGTGAAGCGTCTGCGCCAGATCATCACGATGCTGTTGCAGCCGTTGAACAGCCGGCCGACCGTCTCTGCGGATGATATGGAGGGCTGACCCGTTGATCGGCATTACACTGGCAACCGAGGCGGGCGTCCTGAGGCGGTGCGCGTACGCGCGGATCGTTGTGCTGGACGACGATTACAGGCTGCGGCGGTGTTTGCGCGAGGCGGCGCCGGCGGGGGTCTCGGTGGAAGGGCTGGACGGCGCGTTTGACCGGTTCTACGACCGGCTGCACCAGCCGCTTCTTCGTCTGCTGGACGACTTGGGACGCCGGCGCCCGCCGGAAATCTGGTGGTCGGGCCAGGTTGCCTCGTGCAGCAGCACGGCCACAAACCTGATGCGCAACGTCATCTACGCCCGGTTCGCGCGGGACCTGGCCGCCGAGGACCCGCTGCAGGATCTGCTGCTCGTGTGTGCCGATGAGGGACTCCTGCAGTGTGTCGCGCAAAGCCTCCGCGAGGCGGGCGTCCGCTTCCGGTACGACGTGTCGCGGGCGGCGCGGGGATGGCGGCGGCTGGGCCGGGCGATTGCCCGAGCGGGTTACTGTCTGGTCGAGTTCCAGCGGACACGGCGGCTCTCGTGTATCCTGCCCGCCCCGTCGGGTCTGGACCCGTCCTGCCCGCGACTGATCCTGCGGACGTGGATTCCTGAGGGCGCCTTTGCCACGGACGGCACGTACCGCGACCGTTCATTCGGGGTCCTGCCGGGCTGGCTGCGTCGCAGGGGCTTTGATGTGCTCTTGGTTCCGATGTTCGTTGATCTGCGGCGGCCGCTGGCGGACTGGTTCCGCCGCATGGCCACCTCGGGCGAGCGGTTTCTGGTGCCCCAGCACTTCGTCGGCTGGAGGGCGGCGCTGGGGCTATTGTGGCTGGAGACGCGCCGATTCTTCAGTCGGTATCGAGGCGCCCGCGTGGATGGCATGGACGTGTCGGCCATCCTGCGGCATGAGGATCGGGCCAGCGCCTTCGATCCGGGACGGTTCCGCCTGAATCTGGGTTACCCGCTTCTGAAGGAGTTGGGCCGGCGCGGCATCCGCGTGGATGCGATGGTGTATCCGTTTGAGAATAACGCGCCGGAGAAGATGTTCATCCTGGCAGCGCGACGGTTCTATCCGTCGGCCCAGATGATCGGGTTCCAGCACAGCGTGTGGCTCTCGCGTCAGGCGGGGGCGGAACTTCCGGCCGATGGCGCCTCAGCGCACCCGCTGCCCGACCGCATCGTGTGCGGCGGTCGGGTTTACCTGGACGTGCTGGGGCGCCTTGGGTTCCCGAAGCGGCTTCTGGTGTCCGGTCCGAGCCTGCGATTCGCCCACATTCGGGATTATCCGGAACGCTTCGCCGAAGGTCGTCCTCGCGGCCAGCCGCCCGTCTTCTTTCTTCCCCTCCCGTATGACTGGAACATGAGTCTTGAGTTGCTTGATAAACTCCGCGCGGCTATCGGCGAGCGCCTGGAATGCCACGTCTTGGTCAAGCCGCATCCGCTCCTGGACGAGGCCGAACTGCGGGACTTCGTCGGCCGGCTGACCTTCCCGTCGGTCGAGTTCACGAATGCCAGTTGTCGTGACGGCCTGCTGCGGGCCGACGTGGCCCTGGCCATCGGTACCTCGGTGGTTCACATGGAGGCCATCGCCTGCGGCGTGCCGCTCGTGCGAGTGGTGCCCGACAACACGTTTTTCCTAGACCCGGTAAGATGGATGGACTATCCTCTGGATGCGGCGCGCACCCCGGGGGAATTGCTCGAAAGGCTGCGACAGGCAATCGCCATGACGCCGGAGGCGCTCGTAGCCCTCGCGGCGGACGTCAAGTGCCATTACTTCGGTGAGGTGACCGACCGAGCCATGACCCTCTTCACCCCAAGCCGGGCGGGCGGTGATGGAGGACTGTCCACGGAGGTGACCTGATGGAGATTGCCCGGATCCGGGAGGACCGCATGGTGACAAGAGGACGCGTCGCAGCGGTCATTGTGGGATACGGGTACATGGGCGAGATCAGCCGGCGCGTCATCACCGCCAGCGGCGCGTACCGCCTGGTTGGCATCGCCGACCTCAAACCCCGTCCGGCCGACGTGCCCACCGACGTGGCGTGGATGGACTCCTACGAGGAACTCATTGCGCGGGACGACGTGGACGCCGTGTTCGTGTGCGTGCCGAACGCGCTCATTCCGGAGGTCGCATGCTGCAGCCTCGCCCTCGGCAAACATGTCTTCTGCGAAAAGCCGCCGGGCCGGACGGTGGCCGATATCCGCCGCTTGCAGGAAGCCGAGGCGACGTCCGCCGGGCGGAAACTGATGTTCGGGTTCAACCACCGGTTTCATCCCGCCATGCTCGAGGCGAAGCGGATCGTCGATTCCGGCGCCCTCGGCCGCGTCCTCTGGGTCAAGGGCTCCTACGGCCGGTCCGGCGGACGAAACTTCCGCCAGTCGTGGCGGAACGATCCCGCCCAGTCCGGCGGTGGCGTCCTCCTTGACCAAGGCATCCACATGATCGACCTGTTCCGTTATTATTGCGGCGACTTTGACCGCGTGAAGGCTTTCTGCGCCGCCGCCTACTGGGACGTCCCTGTGGAGGACAACGCCTTTGTGATCTTCGCCAACGATCGCGGCCAGCACGGCCTCCTGCATTCGTCGGTCACGTTGTGGCGACACACGTTCCGACTGGAGATCGGCCTGGCGGACGGGTATCTTGTCATCAAGGGCCTCCTGTCCAAGACGGGCAGTTACGGCCGCGAGACGCTGACCGTCGGACGCCGTCAGTTCGAAGATGTCTGCCGCGCTCTCGGAAACCCGGAGGAATGCCGCTATTATTACGACCGCGACGACTCCTGGGCGCTGGAGGTGGCCAATTTCGCCCGGGCCATTGTCGAGGACACGCCCGTTGAGCAGTGCTCGTCGCACGATGCGATTCGCGCGCTGGAACTGGTTCACGCGGCTTACGCCGACAGCGGCCACGGCTGACCGGCGCCAGGGGAGGATGAAATGTCTTACGTGACCAACTATCTGAAGGACGTGGCCACCATTGCCGGGCAGTTGGATCGCGCGGTCATCGACCGGATGATCGAGATTCTCCGGCACGTCCGCGATGGCGGCGGGCGGCTGTTCATCATCGGGGTGGGCGGCAGCGCGGGCAACGCGTCGCACGCCGTGAACGATTTCCGCAAACTCGTCGGCATCGAGAGTTACGCGCCCACCGACAACGTGTCGGAGTTGACCGCCCGCACGAACGACGAAGGGTGGCACACCGTGTTCGCCGAATGGCTGAAGACCAGCCGCGTCGGCCCCAAGGACGCCGTCATGGTCTTTTCGGTCGGCGGCGGGAGCCGCGAAACGAACATCAGTGCGAACCTCGTTCAGGCCATCGACACGGCCAAGGCGGCCGGGGCCAAGGTTCTCGGCATCGTCGGACGCGACGGCGGTTACGCGCGCAAGGCCGGCGACGCCGTCCTTGTCATCCCGGTTGTTCAGCCCGCCTGCGTGACGCCCTATACCGAGGCGTTTCAGGCGGTCGTCTGGCATCTGCTGGTTTGCGACCCCCGGTTGATGGTGGTCGGGAACAAGTGGGAATCGATGAGATAAGCGAGGGGACCGGCGAGGCGACCATGAGAATCTTCGACAATCCCGTCAAGCGGAAACTGGCCCGTGGCCAGGTGGTGGTCGGAAGTTGGATCGCCATGGACCATCCGTGGGTGGCGGACATCATGGGCCAGTGCGGCTTCGAGTTTCTGGTCGTCGAACTGGAGCACAGCGTCGTGGAACTCGGGGCGCTCACGAGCCTGTTTGCCATTCTTGAACTGCACGGGGTGGTCCCGATGGCCCGCCTCAGCAGCAACGACCCCGTCCAGGCCAAGCGCGTCCTGGACGCAGGGGCTTACGGCCTGATCTTCCCGATGGTCAACACGCCCGAGGACGCCCGCCGCGCGGTGGCGGCCGTCAAGTACCCACCCCAGGGGGCGCGCGGCTTCGGCCTCGGGCGGGCCCAGGACTTCGGTTTCGGCTCGAAGGACTACTTCGCGCGGGCGAACCAGGAAACGATCGTCGTGGTCCAGGTGGAGCATATCGAGGGGGTGCGCCACATCGACGCCATCCTGGAGGTTGAAGGGATCGACGCCGTGTTCATCGGCCCGTACGACCTCTCGGGCTCCCTGGGCGTGCCGGGGCAGATCGACCATCCGAAGGTCCGGGCCGCGCGGAAGTGCGTGCTCGATGCGGCACTGGAGCGCAGCATCGCGCCGGGCCTGCACGTGGTCCACCCGGACGCGAAACTCCTGCGGCGGGTCCTGGACAAGGGGTTCCGGTTCATCGCCTACGGCGGCGACATCCTGTACCTGGGCGAGGCCTGCCGCCGGGCGATGGACGAGGTCCGGCGGCCAGCCGGGCGGAAGGGGCGCGGATGATCAAGGTCCTGGTGCTTGACTTCGACGGCCTGGTGGTCGAGTCTGAGGCGATCAAGGACGCCGCCTTCGTCGAGGTGTTCCCCGAGTTCCCCAAGCACCACGAGGCCATCCGGGCCTACCACCTGGCGAACAAACACCTGGTGCGGTATGCGAAGTTCCGGCACATCGTTCAGAACATCCTCGGGCGGCCGTATACGCCCGAGGACGAGCGGCGGATCGCCGAGGTCTACGCCCGTCGAACGCGGCAGGCGATCGTCGCCTGCCCGTTCGTGCCGGGCGCGCCCGAGTTCCTGGCCCATTTCGCTGGCCGGGCGCCGATGTACCTGGCCTCCGCGACGCCCCAGGACGAACTGCGGATCATCGTCGAGGCCCGCGGCCTGGACCGGTACTTCAAGGGTATCTACGGAGCCCCGCACAGGAAACCCGACATCCTGCGCGAGGTGATGGCGGCCGAGGGCGCGCCGCCCGACCAGACGGTCTTCATCGGCGACAGCCGCGCCGACATGCATGCCGCCGAGGCCGCGGGCGTCCCCTTCGTCGCCCGCAACCACAAGGACGATTTCTCGGGTTGCGGCGTCCCGCGGTTCGACGACCTGCACGGCATCCGCGCGTACCTGGCGCCCCTCGTGGCAAGCGCAAGCAAGGAGACGGCATGACAAGGCCGGGCGGACGCATCCTGGTGACGCTCTCCACGTTCTGCGAGCACGACCAAGAGCCGCGGCGGCTCCTGCGCGAGAGCGGCCAGCCGTTCGTCGAGAACACCACCGCCCGCCGCATTACCCCCGAGGAAGTCCTCGCGGCCGGGACCGACTGGGTCGGCCTGGTGGCTGGCGTCGAGCCGTACACGGCCGAGACGCTCGCCCGCCTGCCGGACCTCCGGTGCATCAGCCGCGTCGGTGTCGGCACGGACAGCATCGACCTTGCGTCCGCGCACGAGCGCGGTATCGCCGTCCGCAACACGCCCGACGCGACGGTCCCGGCCGTGGCGGAGATGACGGTCGCGCAGATGCTCGACCTTTTGAAGTGGCTCTCGTACCATACGGCGCTGATGCGGCAGAAACGATGGGCCAAGAAGACCGGCGCGATGCTGGCCGGCAGGACGGTCGGCCTCGTGGGCGTGGGGCGGATCGGGCGGGCCGTGGCCGAGCGGCTGGCGGGCTTCGGCATCGCGTTGCTCGGGTCGGACCCGTCGCCGGACAAGGCGTGGGCCGCGGGCGTCGGAATGCGGTACTGCGCGCTCGAGGAACTGCTGGCGACGTCGGACGTGGTGAGCGTGCACGCCTCGCGGCCGGCGGGGGAGGGGCCCCTGATCGGCGCCCGCGAGATCGCCCGGATGAAGCCCAACGCGATCCTCGTCAACACGGCGCGGGGCCACCTCGTGGACGCCGCGGCCCTGGAGGCGGCGCTCCGGGGCGGCGCCCTGGCCGGGGCCGGGCTGGACGTCTATCCCGAGGAACCCTACGCCGGGCCCCTGTGCGAGCGCGACAACGTCGTCCTGACGCCGCACGTCGCGACGCTGACCCGCGAGACGCGGGCGCAGATGGAGACGGAGGCCGTGCGGAACCTGCTGGAGGAACTGGCCTGCTAGGCTGCCCGTTGGGCCGAGGAACGTGCCGTGAAGGAAAAGGACATCCGCAGCCGACACGTGCAGGACGAGTACCTGGCGCTGTGCGCGCAGGACGCGGCGGCCATGCTGTCCCGCGAGGCGGAATTCGTCGAGGTGGACTGCCCGGCGTGCGGCGCGGCTGCGAAGGAGACGGCGTTCGTTAAGCAGGGGTACCGGTACAGCCAGTGCGCGGCGTGCGGGACGCTGTACCTGAACCGGCGGCCGACGGAGGCGATGCTGCTGGAGTTTAACAACTCGAGCGCCTCCGCGCGGTACTGGGCTGCCGAGTTCTACCCCGAGTGCGCCGAGAAACGCCGCGCGAGCGTCTACCGGCCGCGGGCCGAGTACGTCCGGGCGCTGGAGGGCCTCTACGGGAAGCAGTTCCGGGCGCTCCTGGACGTGGGAACGGGCTGCGGCGTGTTCCTGGAGGAGTTGGCGGCGCTGTTCCCCGGCGCCGAGATCAAGGGCGTGGAGCCGGGGGCCGACCTGGCTGCTACGTGCTGCGCCAAGGGCCTGGATGTGCTGGAGAGCACGGTCGCCGAGGCGGCGGCGTTGTGGCGTGGGCGGTTCGACTTCTGCTCCTGCTTCGAGGTGCTGGAGCACGTCTTTTCGCCGGTCGCGTTCCTGCGGCAGGTGGCGGGCGTCTGCCGGCGCGGCGGGGTGGTGTTCCTGAACACGCTCGGGTGCGACGGGTTCGACATCCAGGTCATGTGGGAGCGGCACCGGAACGTGTACCCGGTCAACCACATCAACATTCTTTCGACGTTGGGGTTCCGGGCGGCGATGGAGCGGGTGGGCTTTGCGGACGTGCGAATCACGACGCCCGGGCGGCTGGACCTGGACATCATCCGGAGCCAGATGCCGCCGGACGAGATCCCGCGGTTCCTGCGGACGCTGTTCGCCCGCGGGGACGAGGCGCTCCTGGCGCGGTTCCAGGAGTTCCTGGCGGCCAACGGCCTGAGTTCGCACGTCTGGGTCGTCGCCGAGAAAACATAGCCGTGGGCCGACACGAGGAGCGATCATGGCGAGTTACCTGGAAGAACTGTTCAGCCTGAAGGGCAAGGCGGCCGCCGTCACGGGCGGCGGCGGGTACCTGTGCGGCGAGATGGCCCGTGGCTTGGCGCGGGCTGGCACGAAGGTCGCTGTGCTCGACCTGCGGCCGGCCAAGGCCGAGCATGTCCGCCAGGAGATCCTCGCCTTCGGCGGCGAGGCCGTCGCGCACCCGATCGACGTGACGAGCAAGGAGTCCTTTCGCGAGGCCCTGCGGGCCACGCTGGACGCCTTTGGGCGGGTGGACATCCTTATTAACGGTGCCGGCATGAACGCCCCGACGCCCCTTCTGGAGATCCCCGAGGAGGAGTGGGAGCAGATCCTGCACGTGAACCTCCGGGGGGCCCTGTACGGGTGCCAGGTGTTCGGCGAGCCGATGCTGGCCCAGGGGTCCGGCTCGATCATCAACATCTCCTCGGCCTCCGCTGGCCCGCCCCTCTCGAAGGCCTTCACCTATTCGGTGAGCAAGGCGGGCGTCCGGAACTTGACGCAGAACATCGCCCGCGAGTGGGCGCCGCGCGGCGTCCGGGTCAACGCGCTGCGGCCCGGCTTCTTCCCCACCGAGTGGAGCATCAAGCACTTCATCGACGCGGCGCGCGACGCCGCCATCAAGGGCCACACCCCCATGAAACGCTACGGCCGGCCCGACGAACTCCTCGGCGCCGTGTTGTGGCTGGCGTCCGACGCATCGAGTTTCGTGACGGGCGCGGAGATCGCCGTTGACGGCGGCTTTTCCTGCATGACCATCTGAGGCCGGCTTCCGGGGGACCCTGGGACGGCCGGGTAATCGGGACGGGCGAGCGACATGAACGACGGACGGACGGCGGTCGTAACGGGCGGCAGCCAGGGCATCGGCGCCGCCATCGTCGAAAAGTTCTGTGGCCTGGGCTACCGGGTCGTCTTCTCGGCCCGGCGGCCGACGGGCCTGGCGGACCGTCTCGGCGGGGCCGCGCGCTTCGTCCAGGCCGACGTCCGCGAGCGCGCCGGCCACCGCCGGCTCGTCCAAGCGGCCCTCCAGTGGACCGGCCGCCTCGACATCTACGTCAACAACGCCGGCGTCTCTGTCTGGCGGCCCATCCAGGAGGTGGACGAGGCGTTCCTGGACCTCCTCGTCGACACGAACCTCAAGGGGCTCTACTGGGGCTGCCAGGCCGCTGCCGACCACTTCCTCGCGGCCGGCGCGGGCGGGTGCATCGTGAACGTCTCAAGCCTGGCAGGGAAGCGCGGCAGCGCAAACAACAGCGTCTACTGCGCCTCGAAGTTCGCCGTCAACGGCATCACCCAGGCCCTGGCGAAGGAACTGGGTCCGCACGGCGTCCGCGTCAACGCCGTCTGCCCGGTCTACGTCGACACGGCCTCCATCCGCCGGAGCCTCGGCGACGGAGCTAGCCCCGCCGCCGGCACGCCGTTCGACGCGTTCATCGCCGACTTCGCCGCCAAGAACGCGGCCCTTGGCCGCATCCCCCGCGCCGATGAAGTAGCCGACCTGTGCGCCTACCTGGCGTCGGAGGGGGCCTCGGCCGTCACGGGGCAGTGCATCAACGTGGACTGCGGCGTCCTGCCGAGTTGACGGCGGCGGCGCACCAATGCGAGAGGAACGACGCGGACCATGAGAACGGTGGTCATCATTCCGGCCCGCATGGGGTCGTCCCGGTTCCCGGGCAAGCCCCTCGCGAAGGTGCTCGGCCTGCCGATGATCGAGCATGTGCGGCGGCGCGCGATGCTCTGCCCGGGCATCGACGAGGTCCTCGTGGCCACGTGCGACGAGGCCATCCGCTGCGCGGTCGAGTCCTACGGTGGCACGGCCGTGATGACCAGCGACCAGCACGAGCGGTGCACCGACCGGATCGCCGAGGCCGCCTGCCTCGTCGAGGCCGACGTCATCGTCAACGTCCAGGGCGACGAGCCGTGCGTCCTGCCCGAGTGCGTGGCGGACGTCGCGCGGCCGCTCCAGGAGGACCCCGAGCTGGTGTGCTCGTGCCTGGTCTATCCCGTGGCGATGTACGAGGAACTCGACAACCCGAACTACGTCAAGACCGTGCTGTCGCGGAGCGGGTCGGTCCTGTATTTCTCGCGGTCGGTGATCCCTTCGCGGCGGGCGGGCGAGTCGCCGCCCCTGTACCGCCAGTCGGGCATCATGGCGTACCGCAAGCCGTTCCTCCTGGAGTTCGTGTCGATGCCGCAGACGCCGCTGGAGCGGGTCGAGTCGGTGGACATGCTGCGGATCCTGGAGAACGATGGGCGCATCCGGGCCGTCGTCACGCCGTACGTCACGCCGGGCGTCGACGTGCCGGGCGACGTCGAGATCGTCGAACGCATGATCCGGTCGGACGTGACTCAGCGGCGGCTTTATGATAGGATTTGCGCCCTGTAGATGACATGAACAAAGGCGGTCTCCCGTCGGGTCGAATATACTCGCCCGAATGAAAGCTGATGGGCGGCTTTCAAGAGCGGCGCGGAGCGCCAAGGAGACCGCTATACTACAGGACAAGAGTATCGTTGTGGTCGTGGATTATCACGCGCAAAACATTAACTTCCGCTGGTTCAACCGAGCCGCCGCGGAGGAGCGGGTCGGCAAGTATGCCACGAGCAAGGCAGGAATCCTGCGGCAACTGGAGCAGGCGGCGAGGGAGGTGGATCGGAGCGGCAAGATGATCTGGATCATGGAGAGTACCACCGGCTGGGCGAGCGAATATTCACTTGACGGAACGGCGTTGTTCATGGAAAAATATGCCGCCGCGGCCTCCCATACCATAATCGGGTCTATTTGAGCCGCTGATAGAAGGATAAACCGTTTGAGTGCTGGAACCCTGGGCGAGCGAATATTCACTTGACGGAACGGCGTTGTTCATAGAAGGCACGATGGATCGCCAAGCGGACGTGCTGCTCGTGAACCCCACCCGGACAGGCGTGGACTCGTACTGCACGCCCCCGGTCCACCTGATGTATCTGTCGCGGGCGCTGCGCGACGCGGGGTTCACGGCGCGCATCCTGAACGTCCACGAGCGGTTCTGCAAGGAGACGGGCGTTTCGGAGAACAACGAGGCGAACCTGGCGATTAAGCGCCGCGTCGAGCGCGAGGCCATCGAGGAGGTCCTCAGATCGGACGCGCGGCTCATCGGCATCGGCTCGATCTGCTCGTCGTACGAGTTCACGGAACGCCTGGCCCGGGAGCTCAAGGCTCGGCGCCGCACGCCCCTGGTCCTGGGCGGGTCGCTAGGGCTGCCGCTGAAAGACCTCTGGTTCCGGCACACTGAGGTGGACTACCTCTGCGAGGCCGACGGGGAGCGAGTCATCGTCGAGCTGGTCCGGCATCTGGACGACCCTGAGAAGGTCCGCCGCATCCCGGGCCTCCACTGGCGGGCGGGCGACGGGTGGCGGGGCCTCGCCCCCGACCTGCCGGCCGACCTCGATTACATCCGTTCGCCCGACCTGTGCGAGATCGATTACGAGTTCTACATGGACATCGAGCGCTGCTGGGTCAACCGGACCCTGCCGCCGCCCCTCCGCCTCGGCGACGAGGACCGCGTCTGGCCGGTCGTCCTGACGCGGGGGTGCGTCTACAACTGCACGTTCTGCTTCCACTTCAACCGGCGGCACCGGCGGCACTCGATCAGCTACGTCATCGACCACCTGAGGCGCCTGCGGGACGAGTTCGGCGTGACGGTCGTCGTGACGTGGGACGATCTGGTGATGGCCAGCCCGCGGTGGTTCATGGATCTCTGTGCAGCGCTCGAAAAGGCCGCCCTAGGCGTCCGCATCTACACCTCCGGCGGGAAGGCGAACCTTTTCACCCGCCAGATGGGCGAGGCGATGGCCCGGGCGAACTTCGTCCGCGTCAGTTTCGGCATCGAGAGCGGGAGCCAGCGGATCCTCGACGAGATGCAGAAAAAGACCACCGTCGAGGACAACCGCAACGCCGTCCGGTGGGCGGCGGCCGCCGGCCTGTTCGTCCACATGAACATGGTGCTCGGGATGCCCGGCGAGACCCGCGAAACGCTCGACGAGACCTACCGGTTCCTCATCGACGTGGTCCGGGAGAACGGCCTGTTGCTGCGGAACCTCTCGTTCGCGTTCGCGACGGCCTACCCGGGCACGCAACTCTTCGACCGGGCCCAGGCCGCGGGCTTGGTCCCCGACCTGCGGCAGTATATCCTCAACGTCAAGGGCGTCGGGCACCCGGAGCCCCTCCTGTGCCGGCTGACCGAGGACGACCTGAAGGTGTTCCTGGCGAAGGTGAATGCGAAAGTGATGGACATGCAACTGGTGCGGGAGGGGCGGCACCTAAGGCGGATCGCCAACCGGATGATCCGCAGCCGGGCCGCCAGCGCCCTGGCCCGCTTTGTGCCGCGGCCACTGAAGGAGCGGATCGGCGACTGGCTGAGATGACCCCGCGGCCCCGTCCTCGGGCGGGTCCTGGACATGTGGATCGAGACCGGAAAGGTGGACGCCATGAAGATCTTCATTGATTCGGCAAATTTCGTGGAGCTGGAGGAGGCCCTGAAGCGGGGGTTTGCAAGCGGCATCACCACCAACCCCGCCATCATGGCCAAGGAGAAGAAGGGCTCGTTCGAGCAGCACATCCGGCAGATCATCAAACTGATCAAGGCCCAGGGGTACGACATCCCGCTGAGCGTCGAGGTCTTCTCAAAGGACTGCGGCGAGATGTTTGCCCAGGCCCAGGAGTTCCTCCGCCACTTTGGCGATTATCGCAATCTCTACATCAAGGTCCCCATCGGCTGGGACGAGCTGAAGGTCATCCACGAACTGAAGCGGGCCGGCGTCAAGATCAACTGCACGTGCTGCATGAGCGTGAACCAGGCGATCATGGCGGCGGCGGCGGGGGCCGACCTCGTCAGCCTCTTTTGGGGCCGCATCCGCGACGTCGGCTACGACGCCGCCCACGTCGTCCGCACGACGAGCGAGATCTTCCGCCGCAGCGGCACTGCCTCTGAGCTGGTCGTCGGCAGCATCCGTCACATCGTCGACGTCAACGAGGCCTTCGCCGCCGGCGCCGACATCGTGACCGTCCCGCCGCGGTTTTTCAAGGACTACTGCGCCCATCCGAAGACGGACGAGGCGGTCAACCAGTTCGTGAACGAGTTCCAGGCGTGGCTGAAGTAGGAATGCCCGCAGGGCTTGGGGCGCGACCGGATGACATCGGGGCCGGACCATGTTCAACCGATTGTTGATTGCCCTTCAAGGCATGTGGTGGACGTTCTGGCGGAAGCGCAAGATGGCGTACCTGCGCCGCCGGCTCAAGTCCTGTGGTGCCGATCTCCACACTGGTGACCGCGTCCAAATTCTCGGTCCTGAGCACATCGAATTTGGCTGCAACGTGAGGCTCGCCGATGACTGCAAGGTCCTGGCCCAGGGATGCTCGCCGCGGGTCATTATCGGCGACAACTTTCGGGGCAACTCTAATCTTTTTATCTGCGCCGGCGAGAGCGAAACTATCAAGATCGGCAGCAACGTGATGATCGCGCCTAATGTGGTCATCCGTTCGGCCAACCATCGTTCCGACTCGCTCGATAAGCCGATGCTCGAACAGGGTAACATTTCGGCCGACATTCACATCGGCGATGATGTTTGGCTCGGGGCCAACGCCGTCATCACCGCCGGCGTCACCATCGGCGACCATGCCATCGTCGGGGCCGGGGCGGTGGTGACCCAGGACGTCAAACCCTACGACATCGTCGGCGGCGTTCCGGCGAAGGTCATCCGTTCGCGGCTCCAGCGCTGACAAGGAACCGAACGGACGACGAGAAAATTTCGCAGTGGCCCCCTGGTGTGTGCCAGACGCTCCGGAACGAGCGGGACGAAAAGAGCTTGCTTTGCCCGCTGTGAGTTCCTATGATTTTCGGGCACCGCACCGCAACGGGTTACTGTTGGGGGCCTCACGCCGCCAGGCTTCCGCCTGCGGGTGGCCGGGAGAACGTGAAACCCATGGACGTGCTGCTCATCAATCCGCCGATGTGTGTCTATGAGCGGCCGCGCTTTCCGTCCTTTGGGATCTCGTACATTGCCCAGGAGCTTCACCGGCAGGGGCATCGCGTCGAGCTCATCGATGTCGATTCCTATCGCTACTCCAGAGAGACGGTGCTGGAGTACATCGGCAAAGCCACGGCCGACGTCGTCGCCATTGGCGGGCTGATCACGGTCTTCCCATACATGGACTGGCTCGTGCCACAGGTGCGGCGCCTCCAACCGGGGAAGCCGATCATCCTCGGCAGCGGGTTGGCCTCGGCCCTCAGGGACAAGTGCTTCATGTATTTCGACATTGACTTCCTGGTCATCGGCGAGGGTGAGCAGACAATCATCGATCTGCTTTCGCAGATCGCAGGGGCCAGGCAGTTCGACACGGTCAAGGGCATCGCCTACCGGGCCGCCGACGGCGTGAAAATAACCGAGCCACGCCCGCTCATGGCGTCCCTCGATCAGGTGCCGCGGATTGATGACTCGTTTTTCCCCATGGACCAACTGCTGGAGAATTCCGGCGGCGTCCTGCAGATTCACGCCCAGCGCGGTTGCCCCTTCCACTGCACCTTCTGTTTCAACTGCTATCGCGTCTCGAGCCGCGCTGTTCGCTATCGTCCGGTCCAGAACGTCCTCGATGAAATCGAGTTTTACAAGTTGAAGTACAAGGTGCGGCTCTTTGCCATCGCGGGCGAATGCATCATGCTGAACCGCAAGTGGCTGAAAGAATTTGCCGACGAGATCCACCGGCGGAAACTGAACATCGCCTATCGCGTCACCTCGCGCGTGGACACGATGGACGCTGAACGCCTCGGGTGGCTGCGTGACAGCGGATGTATCGTTCTGTCCATCGGCGTTGAGTCCGGCAGCCAGAAGATCCTCGATCTCATGCAGAAGAAGACGACCGTGGACGAGGCCCGACGGGCGATCGCCCTGGCCAAACAGTACATCCCCTCACTGGAGGTCAACATGATGCTCGGCTACGTCGGCGAGACCGAGCAAACGGTGCGCGAGAGCGTCGAGTTCTTCAAGGAGATAGGCGTTCAGCCTTGCATCTTCTTTGCCCAGCCGTTCCCCGGGACGGAGCTTTATAAGATGGCCCTGGAGCGCGGCCGAATCAAGGGCGAGCGCCAGTACATGATGGGCCTCGACCGGGCCTCCATCCTCGACATGCCCAGTTTCAATCTCACTGACATGGATGATGAAACGGCCTCGGGCGTCCTGTCGGCCGCCGTCCGCGACATCGAGACGTACTATGCCCGGCAAGCCTTCCGGCGAATGACGCCCGAGGTTGTCGCCAGGCGGTTCCGGGAAAGCGTCACCACGGTGGGTTTGAAGCGCACCATGGCCGAAGGCTGGAGATTGCTGCGCCACGCGCTGCGCCACGGATCAGATCCAATCAGATAGTTTCCAACGAAGAATGGGCCGGTTTGCAGCGACCGGGGAACGCCGGTAAGGCAGTTGTCCGTTCAGGGATGGAACATCATGCACAGGCTGGCCCTGATCGTCCCGACCCGCAACCGCCCGAAGCTTCTGGGCCAGCTCCTGGAGAGCCTCGCCGCGGGGTCCGTCCGCCCCCACCAGACCATCGTCGTGGACGGCAGCGACGAGCCGATCGAGGCGACGCTCGCGGCTCACAGCCTGCCGGTCACGTACGTCCGCGTCTGGCCGCCCGGCCTGACGCGCCAGCGGAACGCCGGACTCCTCGCCCTGGACGACGGCATCGACCTCGTCGGGTACCTCGACGATGACATCCTCGTGGCGCCCGACGCCATCGAGAACCTGCTCCGGTTCTGGCAGGGCGCGGGGCCCGACGTGGGCGGCGTCTCGTTCCACATCACGAACACGCCGCACCGGCCGCCGTCGCTCCTGTACCGGCTGTTTCTCGTGGAGAGCCGCCGGCGCGGTACGATCCTGCGGTCGGGCTACGCCACGTCCGTCGAGCCGACCGAGGCAGCGACGCCGTCGGCGTGGCTCTGCGGCGGCGCGACCGTCTGGCGCCGCGAGATCGTTGACCGGTTCGCCTACGACGAGTGGTTCGCCGGCGCGGCCAACTACGAGGACGCGGATTTCGCCTACCGCGCGGGCCGGGAGTACAGACTGTTCGTCCTCCGCGACGCGCGGGTTGAGCACCATCCGCCGCCGTTCGACCCGAAGAAGATGCGCCACTACGGCGAGATGCACGTGACGTACCGATGGTACTTCGTCAAGAAGCACTTCGGGCGGACGTTTCCGGCGTTCTACTGGGCCACCGCCGGGGTCATCGCCAGCCATCTCGTCTCGGCCCTTATCCGGTGGAACCGCGCGTCGTTCTACGGCGCCGTCGGCGGGCTCATCGGGCTGGTCAAGGTGCTCGTGGGGTGTGCCCAGGGCATCCACAAGGAATTCCGCCGCGAAGAGCGCCACAGTTCCCGCTACGTCGAGTGACCGCCTGCCCCGGCGGGAGCCGCAAGGAAGCCCGGGCCGTGAAAGTCGCGTTTGTCTACATGAATAACGAGCGGAACGTCGGCCGCGGCGCCGCGTGCGTGGCCGCCTCCGTCCTCCGCGCGGGCCACGAACTCGCGTTCTTCGACACTTATTTCGTGTCCCTCCGCCAAGCCGCCCGCCGCATCGCCGACGGCGGCTTCGATGTCCTGATGGTCTCGTCGATGACGATGCTCTTTCCGGAGGCGCTCTGCCTCATGCGCCTCGTCCGGCGGCGCCGCCACGTCCCGACCCTCCTCGGCGGCATCCACGCCACCGTCATCGGCGCGCCGCTCCTCGACCGTCATCCCGAGATCGACTACCTCTGCATTGGCGAGGGCGAGTCGATGGCCGTTGCGTTCATGGACGGCCTCGCCGCCGGCGACCTCGGCTGCGTGCCCAACCTCGTCTGGCGCCGCGACGGCCGCCCGTGCGCCAACCCCGTCGGCCCCGCCGAGACGCTCGCGGACCTGGCCCCCTTCCCGTGGCACCTCTTTCCGCGCGAGTCGGTTGTCCTGCCGGACACGGGCTTCCTCTACGCGAGCGCCACCCGCGGCTGCCCGTTCAACTGCACCTACTGTGCCAACGGCGTGTACCTGCGGCACTACGGGAAGGCGTACCTGCGGTTCCGCCCGATCGACCAGGTCGTGGCCGAACTGGCGTACCTGAAAAGGGCGTACCGCCCACGGCTCTTCTACTTCGGCGACGAGATGATCCTGTCGGACCCTGGACGGGCGGTCGACCTGTTCCGGGCCGTCCGCCGGGAGGTTCAGGAGCCCTTCGGCTGCATGGCCCGGGTCGAGTACATGACGCCCGAGATCGTCCGCGAGATGGCCGACGCGGGGTGTCAGTACGTGGCCATGGGCGTGGAGTGCGGCGACGAGGCGTTCCGCCGCCGCCACCTCCGACGCCTGATGAGCAACGACCAGATCCAGTGCGCTTTCGCCCTCGCCAAGGACGCGGGCCTCTTCGTCACGTCGTTCAATATGATCGGCTATCCCTTCCCGAACGACGACGAGCTGACCGAGGCGACGGTCCTCCTCAACGAGAAACTGCGACCGGATTATGTGCAAACCTCCATCTTCTACCCGTTCCCCGGCACAGCTCTGCACGACCACTGCGTTGAGCGCGACCTGATCGACCCGGCCAAGCGGGCGCGGGCCACGGACTACTTCAAGGAATCCGTCCTGCGGGGCGTGACGCTGCACGGCAAGGTGAAGGAGATCCAGGCGCGGCTGAACCCGCAGGG
>JBAUDW010000132.1:0-1580 GCA_049678285.1 Phycisphaerae bacterium | reverse complement strand
GGTTCCGGCGGTCCGGCAGCGCCGCCGGCGGCCTGGGAAGGAACCCACGCGTGGCCGCAGCGGCGGCAGGAAACCGCCTCGTCCGCGCGGTCCTTGCGCACCTTGTAACCGGCGCTGCATTTCGGGCAGGCCAGGAGCAGATAGCCCGACGAATGTGCCGACGATTCCTTGCCCATGAAAAGTTCCCGCCCGTCGGATGCGCCTGCACGCCAAGGGGCGCGCACGCCAACCCTCCAACTCTTCAATTTTACTCGAACCGGCGGGAGGGTCAAACGATTTCGGCGGGGCGGCGAAGGGAGGCGGAAGGCCTTTTCCCTTGCAAGAACGGGCCTTGCGGGCTACGATTCGCCGGTGCGCCCGAGGCCGACGGGTCGGTCCGGGCGCTGCGGCTTAGAGCGGAATGGCAAACACGCGGATCATTTCCTCGGGGAGGGGCCGCGGCTGGATCGCGCGGCCGGAGGCCGCCGAGCCGCTCCTGGCCGACGGCTGGCCGGCTTTTCTGGATGGTCCCTTGTCGCCGCTCTCCACAGGTGAGTCGCCGTGGCGACTGGAACTCGTCAAACGGGGCCGCGGACGCACCATCTTCCGGTTCGAGGCCGCGGGCAAAACCTACTACGTGAAAGACTACGGGGGCTCGGGCCTCTGCCGGCGCGTCCGGACACTGATGGGGCGCGGCCCGGGGCGACGGGAATGGGACGCGCTGGAGGCGGCGCGGGCGGCGGGGCTCGACGTGCCGGAGGCCGTGGCCCTCGCGCGCGGACCGGCGGAGCGGCTCGTGACGGCGGGCGTTCCGGGCGAGCCGCTCGACGAGTATCTTTTTTCACGCTATTTTGAGCCGCAGGCAGGCGACCCGCCGTATCCGGGCGCCCGGCCGCCGGAACTCGTGGCGGTGTTTCGCCGGCGGCGCGTGCCGACCGAAGGGACGGTGGATCCGAAGGCGTTGGCGTGGCGGCTCGCGGACGTGGTGGCCCGCCTGGCGGAGGCCCGCCTCTATTTGCCGGACCTCCATCCCGGAAACATCCTGATCTCGGGCGGCGCGGGCACGTGGCGGCTGTGGCTGGTGGACCTGGCGGAGGCGGTGCGGCCGGCACCGGCGGACGCGGTGCTGCGGCACCTGGTGCAACTGGAACATTTTTTCGAGCCCATCGCGTCGGCGGTCGAGCGGATACGGTGCCACCATCGCGTGATCCAGCTCCTGGGCGACGGGCCGGACGCACGGCAGGTGGCGCTCGGGACGTCGGCGTATCGCCGGCGGTTCTATCGCCGCCGCGACCGGCGGACCCGGCGCGAGTCGAAGTACTTCAGACGCGTTGCGGCCGGCGATTGGCGCGGATGGGCGACCGCGGACCGGGCGGGCGCGCTGGAGCGGCTCCTGGAAGCGGGCGACCCGACGGCCGACGCCCGCGCGAAAATCGTCAAGGAAGGTCGGACGGCCGGCGTCTGGCGCGTCACGTTCGACGACGCCGAGGGCCACACCACGCTTTTCTTCAAGCGGCACAAGCGGGCGTCGGGCCTGGGCCGGTCGCGGTCGGTGGCGGCGTTCCGCAAGGGGCACGCGCTCCTTGTGCGCGGCATCGCGA
>JBAUDW010000131.1:0-13109 GCA_049678285.1 Phycisphaerae bacterium | reverse complement strand
GCGGCGACCGGCCGGGCGGGTCCTCGACGTCACCGACGCGCGGGCCGTCGAGGCGGCCGTCCGGGACCTCGCGCCGCGGACGGTCTTTCACCTAGCGGCCTGGACCGACGTGGACGCCGCCGAGCGCCGGCCGGACGAAGTGATGCGACTGAACGTCGAGGCGGCCGAAGGGGTCGCGCGCGCGGCGGCCGACCGCGGCGCGCTCGTGGTCCACATGAGCACGGACTTCATCTTCGACGGCACGAAGACCGAGCCGTACGTCGAGGAGGACCCGCCGAGCCCGCTCGGCGTGTACGCCCGCTCGAAGGCCGAGAGCGAGGTCCGCGTGCGTGCGGCCGCGCCGGGTTCGCACCTCATTGTGCGGACGGCGTGGCTGTACGGGGCGGGCGGGCCGAACTTTGTCGAGACGATCCTGGCCGCGGCCCGCGCGGGCGGGCCGTTGCGCGTCGTGCGGGACCAGGTGGGGTGCCCCACCTGGAACGAGGATCTCACCGGTGCGCTTGTCGCGATGGTGGGGGTGGGCCTTCGCGGGACGTACCACGCCTGCGGCCGGGGGTCCGCCTCGCGACGGGAGTTGGCGCAGGAGATCGTCCGCGCCGCCGGCCTCGACGTCTCCGTTGAGCCCATTACCAGCCGCGAGCGGCCCGGCGAGGCCCGCCGGCCTGCGCGCGCGGTCCTGTCGACGGAGAAACTCCGGCGGGAGGCGGGCCTGGAGTTTCCCGACTGGCGCGAGAGCGTCCGCGCGTACGTCGCCCGCTTGCGCTGAGCCGATGGCGGGAACCATCGGCGACGTTCGCGGTGTGTGGCACGGCGGGTCTTGTCCGGCCGTGCATCGGCGCACGGCGGGACCCAGCCTCCGCCCTTCGGGCTATGGCGGGCAGGCAAGGCCCGCCGTGCCACATTTTGTTTTGGCGAGCGTGCGGCACGTAGTGTCGGGGAACCCGTTAGAAAAGGATGGAAACGAGGTAGAACGCCAGACCCAGGGCGAGCATGCCGAGGGTGACCGACACAAAGAAGTGGATGGACGAGAGTGCGATGTCCTTCGGTCTATCGAACTTCGTCGCTTTGTACACGACCGCGATGACCGCCAGGAGCGGGTAGAAGAGCCAGAGCGGGTTGTGGAGACTGACGAGACTGCGGAAGAAGTGGCTGAGGGATTCAAGCATCGTCGGTCTTGCCTCCGGCTTCGCGGGCCAGTTCGCGCTCCCGCTTCTCGCCCGGGTACGCCAGCAGGACATACGCGTCCATCATCACCAGGAGGTTCAGGAGTCCGGCGACGGCCGTGTAGAGCGTCCCTATCTCCCGGACGGGCGAGGCCCAGTCGACGGGCTGGCGGATGGCGAGATACTGGCTGAGGGGTGTGAGGAGGGCGGCCGGCCCGCCGGCGCCCAACTGCGGGGCGAACCACCATTCGTTCGGCAGGAGGTTGGTGCCTCGGCCCATGGCGAACCCCGCCACCAGGAGGCCGGTGATCAGGACGCCGAAGAGAACGGCCTTGCCTCGCTGCCCGGCATAGGCGTGGCCCGCGCCGGGGAAGATCCATCCGAACACGAGTGCGGCCACGGGGCTGCGATGCGACGCGGTGCCGTCGGTCATGGCAGGTCTTTCCAGTCGCGAGTCAGCCGCGAGGCATGGGTCCGGGGTGCCGTCGCCGCGGGCCGCGCTTGGGGTTTGTCGGCCGTTTCGGGCTCCTTGCCGAGGACGAGGGGCGCGATCCGCACGCGGACGAAGGTCGGGCTGGTGGCCCCGAGATGGTCGCCGAGGTGTCCGAGCAGCATGTCGCCGGGGTTCCACGAGAATTGTTTGAGTTTTTCCTGGTAGAGGCGTTTGGTGGCCTCGGAAGCGCCGTCCGGCGGGCTGAAACCCACGAGACCGCCGGCGACGCCTCCGCCGCGGTCCACCGTCCCGGCCAACGTCACGCCGAGGCTGAGGATCGTGTCCGCCACGCTGTTGAAACTGTACAGGCGTCCGCTGAGGTTCCCGAGCGCGCGCGAGAGGTCGTAGTGCGTGTCGAGGCTGGAGGCGAGGAGCACCGCGCCGGTCGCCCGGACCCCCTGGAGGCCCTCAAGCGCCCAGACGATGAGGCCGGTCCCTGCCGAGATGCCGACCAGGTGTACCGGCCGGCCGGGATGCTGCCGGACGTAGGTTTCGATGCGTGCGGCCAGTTGGATGGCGCGTCGGCGGTTCTCCGCCACGTCCATCTGGTCGCCGAACACTCCTCCGCGCGACCAGTTGAACGCCTCGATCGCCTGGTCCACGCCGCCGGACGAGAGCCCGTCGCGGATGCGATTCACCTCGCCCATCATGCCGCCCGCGCCGCTCAGGCAGATGACCAGCCCGCGCTCGTAGCGTTCCGGCGACGTATAGGTCGCGCCGCCGCAGCCTCCGGCGACCATCGTCAGGGCCGTCAGCGCGAAAACCCATCCCCATCGGCTCATCCTGCTTCTCCTTCGCCCGCGGCCGCCCCCTCGAAAGACGCTATCGGCTCGCCGGGGTCGCTTGCTCCCGTCACAATCGGCGCGAGGAACTCGCGCGCAAACCGCGCGGTCGTCCATCCCATGTGCCCGCCCAGGTTCCCGTGTCGCACGAGGCTCGGCGTCCAGCGCACCTGGCGCACCTTTTCATACGCTTCCAAGTCGTCGGACGCAAGATTTTCGGGCATCCGAAAGCCCAGAAACCCCGCGCCCGGCGAATGGCGGCGGTCCATCGTTCCGAAGACGGTCGTCGCGGCGGCCAGCATGCCCACGTCCGCCCACGAGCAGGTCGCAACCATGCGGTCCTCGACGGCCCGAAGCGCAGGCCCCAGGTTATACGCCGGCCCGAGCGCCGGCGCGAGGAGCACCGCCCGGCGGACCCGAACGTCCTCGGGCAGGGCCTCCAGGGCCCAGACGGCCAAGGCCGCGCCGCCCGAATGCCCGATGAGCGTCACCGGGCGGCCGGGCATCGCCCGCGCGTAGGCCGCTATCCAGTCGGCCAGGTGCAAGGCCGTCGCGCGGTTACGCTCCTCGGCCACCAAGTCGGCCAGGAACATCCCGGCCGGGCCCACAGTCCAGTCGTAGATGACGATGGCCGAGCGGACCCCCGCCTGGTCCAGTCCCCGCCGGATCCACCGGGGTCCCCAGTTGTATCCGCCGACGCCGTCCAGGCTGACGACCAATCCCGCCCGGAACCGCTCGGGGGTCGTCTGGCTGCTGCAGCGACCCACGCCGCCCGTCTCCGGATTGAAAACCGGATCGCCGGGGAACACGAACCCCCGCCAGCGCCAGCGAAATCTCACCATGACCCCCCTCGCGCCCCGTGGCTTGATGCAGGGAAGGCACAGTATAGCGGTGAACGGGCGGTGTCCGCAACGCCTTTTCGCGGCGTGCGGAGGTGCCGGGTGCGGCACAAAAAAGTGGCAACCGTCCAGGGGTGCCACCGATTGCTTGTCAATCGGTGGGGCGGGTGTGCAGCGCACGGTTTGACAAGCAAACCGTGGCACCCGCCGGCCAAAGAAGTGCAACTTTTTTGTGCTGCACCCGAGGGGCACCGCGCGCGAAAAGGAGCGCGGCGCCCGGACGGACGCCGCGCCACCGCCTCGTCTCGCGTCGGGTTTTCGCTAGGCCGCTTCCTTCCGCCGACGCCGCCAGACCATCACGACCGCCAGCATCGCCGTGTAGGCCGCCAGCGACCAGTAGAGGACTTGAATCAGCGTATTCCCATAATTCTCAGAGATGAGGGCCAGCGGGTAGTAAATCGTGAAGACGGCCACGAGGGCCATCGTCTGGTGGGCCGCATACGTCCGCCCCCAACCGAGCCAGACGTAGGCGCCCGAAACCAGCAGCGTCGCCAGGGCGCCCAGCGCGAAGCAGCCGGCGAACGACGTCAGAATCTCCGAGAAATAGGCCGTCAGCGTGTAGAACAGGAAGTACGCGATCGCCAGGACCGCCAGGCTCATCAGGAACTCGTCGCGCCCCAGCAGCATCCACGTGATGGTCAGGACGCCGACCAGGAGTATCAGGCCCCAGGGGGCCTCGTGGAGCAGCCGGCCGGCGTAGGTTCCCGGCTGCGTCATCTTCGGCAGGACGACGCCCATGTCGGAGGTCGTCACCGAGGAGGCGAGGTCCCACTCCAGGACGATCGGCTCGCCGTCCTTTTGCGGTTCCCAGGCGAGGAGCGTCTCGCGGTTGGTCGGCTTCATGCCGCCGACGAGCGGCGTCAGGTCGCGCCAGAGAATCCGCTTCTGTCCCTGGTCCACGTCCGGGTGGAGCCGCAGAACGACCTTCGAGCGGTCCCGCTGAGCCATGTAGGCCTGCGAGTAGCGGACGTGCCCCGTTCCCGTGGAGACGTAGTGGACCTTGACCTGGACCTCCTGGCCGGGCTCCATCGGCATCTTCCAGGTCTGGGCGTTGCTGGAGAGGACGAGGTGCTCGCGCCAGTCCTTGCCGTCCACCTCGATCTTGAAATCCCTGTAGTCGCCGCGCTCCGCGGGCATCGGGAAACGGAACTCCGCCTCCGTCTTCTTGTCGCTCCGGTTTTTCACGACGTAGGCCATGGTCCAGGAGTCCTCGTAGCCCGTGTAGTACGCCGTGCCGAGTTTGACGTACCGCACCTGGACGTCGATCTCCACGTTGCCGCTGATGATGGAGTTCTGCGGCACGGGTTCGCGGACCTTGCGCTTGACGCGGGTGGGGGCGTTGTCGCCCTGGGGCAACTCGCTCGTCGAGCCCTCTTCCTCGACGATCTCCCGCCCTTCGGGGAACACCAGGACGCTCTGCTCCTTGGTGATGAAGTGATTGACCGAGAGTTCGCGCTGCTCGTGGGGGTTGCCCCACACGCTCTGGACGGTATAGAGGTTCTTTTGCGTGACGTTGCCCTGGCGTTGCGAAAACTCGCGCCACTGATGCAGCAGCCCGGCGCCCAGCGCCGCCACCAGCGCCGCACCCACGACCAGCACCATCAGCGCGTTCGCCAGCGTCAGGAGCACCGCCTTCCATCCGCGGCCGGCCCGGGCGTCCCGCACCGCTCGCCGCCAGGGCGGCACGAGTTGCAGCACGAAGGCGATCACCAAGACCGCCAGCCCGCTCAAGAGGACATAGCGGTACTGCCCGACGCCCGACAGATACTCATCCAGGATCTCCATCAGATTGCGATACACGGCCGGTCTCCTTCCGGGTCAGACGTACGCGTGGCGCGCTCGTTCGGGGAACGTTGGACGGGGAAGGGCGCACTTCTCGTACCGCGCGGCCGCAGAGGCGTCAAGACAAAACATCGAGGTCGGCCGATTTTTTTGGGGTCCCCCGGCTCCGGGCGTCGGCTCGGGGTCGCCGGCAGGCGTCAGCCGGCCCCTTTCGCCGCCTTCGGTTTCGCGGCTTCGAGTTGCTCGGCCGTGAACGGCTGGCTCATCCACCACATCTGGCACAGCCGGCCCAGTTCGTCCAGGTGCCAGCGGGCCGTCCACCGGAACCCTCCGACCAGGGCCGTCGACGCTTCCGTCGTGTGGTACCCCACCGCCCAGCCGAGCACCGCCGCGTCCGACGCGTCCGGGTCCGCCGCGCCGTACAGGTTCCCCAGGAGCCGGTCCAGGTCCGGCTCCTCGGCCTTCTGCTCCTGGAGCGTCATCCGCTGGGCCGCCGCCACCGTGCAATACACCGTGTCCCATTCTCCCAGGTACCCGGTGTCCGGAATGGAGCCCTTCGACGCGAGGTACTGGTTGAAAAGGCCCCGCAACTGTCTCTCCGTTGCCGCCAAGAAGGCGTTCCACGGCTTCGGGGGGACACAGAACGGCGTCAGGCTCGCGGGGTCGGTCTTCGCCAGGCCTTCCGCCTCCGCCAGACACCGGTGCCGGAGCAAAACGAACATCCACCGCCCCGCCATCACCGTGTCCAGCGCCGCAGGCGACCCCTTGCTCGCCGCCACGATTCCGTTAGTCGCATCCTGGCTGAACTTGGTCACCGCCCGCGAGTACAGCCCCCCCGTCAGGCGCGACGCCTCCCGCGCGTGCTCCGGGTCGGGCGGCTGAAAATCCGCCAACGCCCGGAACGGCCGAATGTAACGGTCGATGTTCGCCCGCTGGTACTGACGCCTCTCCGGGCTCGTCTTCTGGAGGTTCACCGTCATCGCCCCCAGTTCCGTCGCCATCGGGTCCGCCCGCCATGGGACGTACTTGGCCACCGATTTGACCGCCCGGTTCGCCCAGACGATCCGCTCGAGGTCCTGGCCCGCGCCGGCGGCGGCGATGAAATCCCTGCGGAGCCTCTCGGCAGACGGCGTCGCGGATTCCCCCGCACGCCCCACCGCGTCCAGGAACGCCTTCGAAAAACTCGGGTACTGCCCCACCAGCCGGCCCGCCACCGTCTCCGACGACCACGCCGGCATCTTCTCCAGCGTCGCGATCGTCCGGCTTAAGGAACCCCGAAACTCTTTCCACCAGTACTCGCTACTCTTTTGCAGGAACGTCTTCTTTGGGACGGCGTAGGCCCGCAGGACGTTCTGGCAGACGGCCGGCTCGAGCGGCGACGCGTCCAACACCCGCCGGGTATACGCGTCCGCCTGCATCCGGCGAATGCTCGCATACCCCTCCTGGCGTTGCGACTTTTCCCCCAGCAATTGCAGCGCACCCTCCAGTTCCCCGCGCTCCCGGTCCAGGTACTCCGGATACGCCGACTTGCTCTGCGCCAGTTCCTGGGCGTACTGGGCCGCTCGTTCCAGGTGCTCCACCAGTTCCAGCGCCTTGGTGCGGGCCTGGCGGATCTGGAGGGCGGGTTCCGCCACCCTCGCGAACCGCTCGAGGTCCGACCGGATTGTCGCCCACACCGGCCCTTCGAGCAACCCCGCCAGATGCCGGATCTTCTCCAGCCGCGCCTTGTCGTCCTCCGTCACCTGGGGCGCTTCAGGCGCCGCCGACCCTCGGCCGGCAGCCCCCGCCTCGCCCCCGGACACCTTCGCCTCCAACGCCTCGAGCGCCGACTTCGCTTCGCCCAGCGCGTCCAGCGCCTGGGCGAACTGCCCCAGGTCCGCCGCCAATGCCATCCTCTCGACTTCCTGGTTGGACGACGCGCTGGCGAAGTGTTCCACCGTCTGCCCCAGCCGCTCCAGCCCCGACCGGGCGTCCGCCAGCGCGGCCTTGAACGCCTCGCCCGAGGGGCCGGAGATCAGGCTCGCTTCCTTGGCGATCCAGACGGCCAGCGCGTTGCCCAGCGCGTCCGGCGCCCTGAGGTTGTTCGCCAGGTACGACCCGAACGCGTCGAACTGGAACCTCGGTCTCTCGCCGCCCCAGTCCCAGCCTCGCTCGAGGCACGTGGCCGCCATCCGTCTCGTGTGGATCCGCAGGATGGCGGCAAAGGCGGCGACCGGCGCCGGTCTCAGCCGCGACTCCAGACGCTGGGCCTCCTCCTTCAGCGACCTGATTGCCGTCGCGTGCCACATCGCCGACGGATGCAGCGCCACCCCCTTCTCGTCGTACGGACCGAGTTCGTGCTTGTACCGTTCGATCCGGTCGGCCAGTTCCTGCCGGGACTGCGGGTCCTTCTCGGTCCGCAGGCGCGCCTCCGCCTCGCGCAGCCGGTCCGTCCGGGTGGGTTCCGGAGAGGTCGCCCCGGACGCCAGGCCTGCGCACGCCAACACCGCCGCGACGCCCATCACGAGAAGTCGTTTCATCGAAGGATTTGCCCCTGCACGCTCTTCCGGTGGATGGAACCCGTGCCGCCCCAATATGTAACGTGATTCCCGGCGGCCCGCAAGAGTTTGCCCGGCGGCTTGATTGGCCCACGCCGCCGCGCTATAATCGCCCGGGTGGGCAAGACCCGGGAGGAAAGCGACCTATGCGGATCACCGTGAACGGCGAGGCGCGCGACGTCCCCGACCGCACGACCGTCGCGCGCCTGCTCGAGACGCTCCCGGGCGCCGGCGGGCCCGTCGCCGTCGAGGTCAACCGCGAGATCGTCCCGCGCTCCCTCCACGCCGACCGCGCCCTGGCCCCCGGCGACGAGATCGAAATCGTCACCCTCGTCGGCGGAGGATGAACCCAACGCGGAACTCGGCCCCTCGACCATGCTCCGGCCGCCCGGAGCAAGGTCGAAGGGCGGAACGCGGAACGAAAGGCGGACGGACCCCGCGCCATCGGGAAACCCGAGTGATGGAGCCTCGGCTTCCGGCGCCTCAGTTACTCAGTTACTTAGTCATTCAGTTACTTGCTAAAGGAGTTGTCAGCCATGGTCAAGAACGATGTCCTGAAACTCGGGCCCTACGAATTCACGAGCCGCCTCTTCGTCGGCACCGGCAAGTACGACACCTTCCCCCTCATGCGCGAGGCCCTCGAGGCCTCCGGATGCCAGGTCGTCACCGTCGCCGTCCGACGCGTCAACCTCGCCGACAAATCCAAGGAAAGCCTCCTCGACTTCATCGACCCGAAACGCTACACCATCCTGCCGAACACCGCCGGCTGCTTTAATGCCGACGATGCCCTCCGCACCGCACGCCTCGCGCGCGAAGCCCTCGGCGTCGAATGGGTCAAACTCGAAGTCCTCGCCGACCCCGACACCCTCCTCCCGGACCCCGTCGAAACGCTCAAGGCCATGGCGACGCTCATCAAGGAAAAGTTCTGTGTCCTGGCGTACACGAGCGACGACCCCGTCATGGCCCGGCGCCTCGAAGACGCCGGTGCCACCAGCGTCATGCCTCTGGGGTCGCCCATTGGCTCCGGCCAGGGCATCCTCAACCCCGGCAACATCCGCCTCATCATCGAGCGAGCGAAGGTCCCCATCATCGTCGACGCCGGCGTCGGCACCGCCAGCGACACCGCCGTCGCCATGGAACTCGGCGCCGACGGCGTCCTCCTGAACACCGGCGTCGCCAAGGCCAAGGACCCCGTCCGGATGGCCCGCGCGATGCGCCTGGCCATCGAGGCCGGACGAGACGCGTACCTCGCGGGGCGCATTCCGCGGAGGCCTTACGCCTCCGCCTCCAGCCCGACCACCGGCACTATCGCGCCGTCGCGATGACGCGCGGCGCCTCTTAGCCGCCCGCCTTGCCGGGCGCGCACAAGGGGGGACGTGAACGCATGACACCATCGCCCGAGGACGTCGCCAACCGCGCCGAACGCCACTTCGCCGATGGCCACAACTGCGCCATGGCCGTCCTGAGGGCCGTCGCCGAGTCGCTCGGTCTGGCGTGCCCCGCGTGCATCCCCGCCGTCGCCCTCGGCCTGGGCGGCGGCGTCGGCCACACCGGACGCATCTGCGGCGCCGCGACGGGTGCCGTCATGGCCCTCGGCCTGGCGGTCAACCGGTTTGTCGACGGCTCCTTGGTGGACAAGAAGAACGAGACGGTCACCCTGGCCGCAGGACTCGTCAACCGTTTTGTCGAGGCATTTGGCTCGGCGGAGTGCGCCGTCCTCCTGGGGTTCAGTTGGGCGGAGTCCGGCGCCGTGGAACGGTTCCACCGCGAAAACCGGGAGGAACGGACGTGCACGCCCGCCGTCCGCTGGGCCGCCGCCGAAGCCTACCGAATAGCCATCGGCCTCCGTTGACCGGTGCCGCTTGCGGCTTAGCCGCGACCCCGGCGCGCCGGGGGAGCGCGTCAGCGCCGCGCACCTTGGGAGTTTTCATGGACCACGACGTTCAATCCGCCCTCGGCCCGGACGGCCTGGTGGCCCGCGGCCTGGCGGGCTACGAGCACCGCTCCGAGCAGATCGCCATGGCCGAGGCCGTCGACCGCGCCTTCCGCGCCGGCCGGCACCTCATCGTCGAGGCGGGCACCGGCGTCGGCAAGTCCTTCGCCTACCTCGTCCCGGCGATCCACCTCGCGACGCGCGAAAAACGCTGCGTCGTCCTCTCCACCTACACCATCAGCCTCCAGGAGCAACTCGTCGAGAAGGACCTCCCGCTTCTGAAGAAGGCGCTCGGCCTGGAGTTCCGCGCCGTCCTCGTCAAGGGCCGCGCCAACTACCTCTGCCTCCGCCGCCTCGAACGCGCCGACCGGCGCGCCGCCACGCTCTTCACCTCCGCCGCCGAGCGCAGGGAACTTGCGCGCATCGAGCAATGGGCCCTCTCGACCGGCGACGGCTCCCTCTCGGACCTCGCGCCCCAGCCCGCCCCGCGCGTCTGGGACCGCGTGTGCGCCGAGCACGGCAACTGCCGCGGACGAAAGTGTCCGCACGAACGCCGATGTTTCTACCAGCGCGCCCGCCGGCGCGTCCACCAGGCCGACCTCCTCGTCGTCAACCACGCCCTCTTTTTCTCGGACCTCGCGATCCGGGCCTCCGGCTCGACCGGCATCCTTCCGGCCTTCGACGCCCTGGTCTTCGACGAGGCCCACAACCTGGAATCCGTCGCGTGCGACCAACTCGGCATCGCCGTCTCCTCCAGCCAGGTCGCGTTTCTCCTGGGTCTCCTCTGGTCCGGTTCCCGCGGGAAGCGCCCGCGAGGCCTCCTGGCGACCGTCAGATCGGGGGCCGACGCGGCGAGACTCGCCTGCGACGACGCCGGCCGCGCCTCGGGCGACTTCTTCTCTTCGCTCCGCGTCTGGCTCGAAGGCGAGGGCGCCCCGAGCGGGCGCGTCCCGCGGCCGAACGCTTTCGCCAATTCCCTCTCGCCCGCGCTCGAACGCCTCGCCTCGGCCCTCGTCGCGCTCGCGAAGAAAATGGGCCGCGATGAGGAGTCGGCCGACGAACTGGCGTCCTACGCCGACCGCGCCCGACGGCTCGCCGACGCCGTCGCCGCCTTCGTCGGCCAGACCTACGCCTCCGACTCACCCGGCTCCGGCGCGGTTTACTGGGTCGAAGCCGAAAAAAGGGGTCAGACCCCATCCGCCGAAAAAGAGGACGCGCAACCTCTTCTGCAGAAAGGGCTTAAGAAAATGGGGTCAGACCCCATTTTTCGGCGGGGGCGCGTCTCGCTCCATGCCGCCCCCATCCACGTCGGCGGGATGCTCGACTCGCTTGTCTGGCAGGACGTCCGAAGCGCGGTCCTGACGAGCGCGACGCTGTCGGTCGCCCCGCGCGACGAGTTCGCCTACGTGCGGCAGCGTCTGGGCCTGGAGGACTGCGACACGCTCTGGGTCGGCTCGCCGTTTGATTATGAAGCGAAGGTCCGCCTGTATCTGGAGGCCGACCTGCCGGAACCGGCCGACCCCGCCTACTTCGACGCCGCCGTGGGCGCCATCCAGCGGCACCTCGACCTCTCCCAGGGCCGTGCGTTCGTCCTCTTTACGTCCTACGAGATGCTTTCCCGCGCCGCCGACGCGCTCCGGCCGCACCTGGCGAAGCGCGGCTGGCGGCTGCTGGTCCAGGGCGAAGGGCTTCCGCGCGGGAAGATGCTGGAGGAGTTTCGCCGCGACGCCCACTCGGTCCTTTTCGGCACGGCGACGTTCTGGCAGGGCGTGGACGTTCCGGGGGCGGCCCTCTCCAACGTCATCATCGCGCGCCTGCCGTTCGCCGTCCCCGACCGCCCCGTCGTGGCCGCACGCATCGAGGCCGTCCGTGCCGCGGGCGGCGACGCTTTCAACGAGTACCAGTTGCCCGAGGCCGTGCTGCGCTTCAAGCAGGGGTTCGGCCGGCTCATCCGCACGAAGGACGACGAGGGGATGGTGGTGGTCCTGGATTCGCGGATTCTTCGGAAGCGCTACGGCCAAGCGTTCCTTCGCGCCCTACCTCCCTGCCGGGTCATCGTCCCCGGGCGGGAAGAGACGGCGGAGTAGCGCCACGCAACTCATCAAGCCTGGGGATTGGAATCCCCGGGCTTGTTATTTCCCGCCGCCGCGCAAAGAGGCCGCACGCGGGGCACGGCGAACCCCGCGTGCGGCTCGTAAGCGTCGTACGGCTATCCGCATCAGGCGCCCGGCGGCGGTCCTGCCGCAGGTCCGCTCGGCAGATTCTTCGGACGCTGCACGAAGTAGTAGATGATCGCCCCGAGAATGCTCGCGAAGATCACCACCAGGACCCAGATGAGTTTCTTGTTTTCTTCGCTGGGGCACTTCGTGATGACGTCAATCAGCATCCAGAGCCAGAACGCAAACGCCGCCAGCGCCACCAGCCCGAAAACCAGGCTGATGATACAGGCAATCGCCCCGCCTGCCGCCTCTCCCGCTTGGGTTTCCATCGAGCGTTCTCCTTTCCGTGGTCCCCGCCCCTCGTTGACCGCCAGTACTACGCCAAACTTCCGCGCGAAATGCAACATTTTTCGGCGGCGTCCGCCTGCCTCACCGCCCCAGTTCCGCCCGGCGCGCTTCAGTCCCAGTCCATGCCATGCGACCGCGACTCGCCGCCCATCCCCTCCGACGAGACGTGGCCATCGGCGTAAAGGACATTCTTCCCGCTCCGGTGGCGGCCCGGCTTGTCGCAGGCCAGGATCACTTGGGTCCAAGGCTCCCTGAGTGTGCGCACGTCCAACCCGGCGCCGTGGTATTCGTAACTCGTCTTGGCGTCGATCTCGTCCGGCGACGCGATCTTGTCGCCCGTGGCCGGGTCGCGCGTGGCCGGGCAGACAAAGACGTTCAGGTCCGGAAGGTATCGCGGGTAGAGTTCCGACAGGCGCTCTGGATAGCGGCCGTTGTGCTCCGCCGCGTACGCGTCGCATGCCGCGCCGATCACCCTCAGGTTGGCCTTGCATTCGGCCGTGGAGCCTTTTTCGTTTATCAGCGGCACCAGGAGGGTGAAGAAGAGGACGATCGCCGCAATCGTCGCCACGATCGAGGTGTAGCCGAGAATGAGGCCGGCGATCGCCAATCCGCGCCCCGCGAGCGTCCCCGCGGAGCGCTTGATCCGCCCGAGCGCCATGTGTCCCGTGATCACCGCCGGGATCCCCGCCAGCTGCCCCACACTCACCCACGAGAGGATGCCGCAGATGAGGCTTGCGATGGCGAGGCCCGGCGTCTCCTTTTTCGGCATCGGCGTTCCCGGCTCGTATCCCGGCGGCGGGCTCATGACGCGGCTCCTTTGGCGGAGCACCTGCGCGCCGGCCACTGTAGGGGCGGGGGCGCCGAGCGTCCACGAAAAACCGCGCGAGGGGCGCCGGCGCGCCGGTGGTAGGCGCGCGCTCGCCTTCCGCCGTCGCCCTCTCGTGCTTCGCAGAGTAGCATCGGGCTATGGCGGACAGGTCGGCTCGCGGCTAACCATGGCGCGCCCGTGACAC
>JBAUDW010000130.1:0-7060 GCA_049678285.1 Phycisphaerae bacterium | reverse complement strand
GACTTCCGCTTCAACCGCGGCGCCATCGCCTACCACATCCAGAGTTTTACAGGCGCGGCCATCCGCGACCCGGCAAACCATTGGGTCGGACCGCTCCTCGTGCACGGCGCTGCCGTCACCGCCGGGGCCGTTTATGAGCCGTTCCTCACCGGCACGCCCAGCGTGGACATTCTCATGGACCGCTTGCTCAAAGGCTACTCGTGGGGGGAGGCGGCATGGATGGCTCAGCCGATGCTTTCGTGGCAGATGTGCTTCATCGGCGACCCGCTCTATCGGCCGTTCGCGCGGCGAGAATGATTAGCCGCGACCCACCAGGGGAGCGCGTTCTCCTGGCGGGTCGCGGCTAAACTTGCGGATTCGGTTATGAAACAGTGCCTCTAGGGTTCCCGGGGCGGATTCAGTCCGTCCGGGGCGATTTCCTCCTTCAGCAGCCTCAGGAACGGGCTGTCGGTCGAGAGGATGATGATCGTTTTCGAGTCGAAGGAGTTGCGATAGGCCTCGAGGGTCCTGAGGAAGCGGTAGAATTCGGGGGCTTGGCGGATGGCGCCGGCGTAGATGTCGATGACGGTGGCGTCGGCCTCGCCTCGGATCTCGGCGGACCGCTGGCTGGCTTCGCCCTCGATGGCGGCCAGTTCCTTCTGCATGTCGCCGAGGATCTTGTACTGTTCCGCCTTCGCCTCGCTCAGGTAGCGTTCGGAGATGCGGTTACGTTCCGAGCGCATGCGGTTGTACACGTCCTGGCGGACGGTTTCGGTGTAGTTGACCCGTTTGATGCGGACGTCGATCAACTCGATGCCGAAGCGTTCCTCGAGTCCTTCGCGTGCCTGGGCGAAAATGGTCTGGACGATTTTTTCGCGTCCGACCTCGATGCTCTGTTGTTCGGGCCGTTGGCCCGGCCCCATTTCTTCGACCTCATACTGGAGCGGACGGTTGGTTGAGCGGACGACCTCGATGAGGGTGTTCTCACCAATGATGTCGCGGACCACGCCGTCCACGATGTCGTCGAGTTTCTTCATGCCGTTGCGAATTTGCCCGGTCAGGGAGATGTAAAACTGCTTGGGATCGACAATCCGCCACCGCGCGATGGTGTCAATGTAGATGCTCTTCAAGTCCTTGGTGATGACGTCGTTCGGGTCGCCGTCCCACGAGAGGATGCGCTTCTCGATGCGGGTGACTTTCTGGATGAAGGGAGTTTTCCACCGCAGGCCGGCCTCGGTGACGATTCGGACCGGTTTGCCGAACTCCGTGATGACGACGTACTCGAACTCGCTCACCGTATAGAGGGCGGAAGAAAAAACGATGGCCGCGATGAGCACGATCGCGACGACGAGGGAGGCGAGAATCTTCATCGTTCACCCCCTTTCGACGCACCCAGGTCAAGGAAGGGCAGGATGCTCCGGACCGAGGCATCCACGAAGATTTTCCGTTCGGATTTTTGCAGGATGTCCTCCATGGTTTCCATGTAGAGGCGGACGCGGGTCTCCTCCTTGGCCTTCTGATAGGCCGCGTAGCGGTTCAAGAAGGCGTTCATCTCGCCCGTGACCTCCCGAACCTTCCTGTCCTTGTAAGCATCGGCCTCATCGATCGTACGTTCGCGCTCGCCCCGCGCGGCCGGGACATTTCGGTTGCGTTCGGACATGGCCTGATTGATGAGTTCTTCCTTCTTTTGCCGTGCCTGGTTGACGCCGTCGAAGGCCTCTTTGACCGGGTCGGGCGGGCGGACGTCCTGAAGGTTCAGTTTCGTCAGCTCCACGCCGCACCCGATTTCGTCCAATTCGTCCTGGGTGACGCGGAGGGCCTCGCGGTGGAGCTCGGTACGGCCGATGGTAAGGACCTCGTCTACCGAGCGGTCGCCGACCAGCGCCCGCATCACGGACTCGCCGACGTCACGGATGGTTCCCGGGACGTCCTCCACGTTGAAAAGGTAATCCTTGATGTCCTTGATTCGATACTGGACCGTCCAATTAACGCTGGCGATGTTCAGGTCCCCGGACAGCATGCGGGCGGCGCCCTTCTGCGCTTCGGTGGTCGGGCCATACTGAGTCCGCTTGCCGGGGACGGCCGTGTAAAAACCGAACTCCATGGTTCTCACGTACTCCACCGGGATGACGTGCGCCTCGTCGATCCCGAAGGGAAACTTGAAATGAAGGCCCGGCGCCGTCGTCTCGATGTGCTTGCCGAACCGAAGCACCACGGCCTCGCTGTCGGCGCCCACCATGTAAAAGCACTGAAACAGGCCGACCAGCACAGCGATCCCGACGAGAATCAGCAGCCCGTATCTGATCAGTTCTCGCGGCCCAAGTGTTTGTAAAAAAGTTTGAGCGTCCACTTTTTAAACTCCTTATTTAGGCGGCTCTTCTGGAGACGCGATGGAAGCGAACCGTATGTTACCGGATTGGAGCCGCTCTGTCCAGGCCAAAATCGCGCGCCCCGGACGTGGCACACTTGGGGGAACTGTTACCACTTCTCTCCGGCACGCCTCTTTCGCTTCAGGCGTCCACGTCGAACAGGTCGGGCCTGCCATGCCTCTTCGTCTTGCCCGCCCCGGCAGGCGACCTGAGGCCTAGGTGTTTGTAGGCGTCGGGCGCGGCGACGCGGCCTTGGCGCGTCCGGCCGACGAAGCCGATTTTCAGCATATACGGCTCCACCATGTCCACCAGGGTGTCCACTTCCTCGTTCAAGGTGGCGGCGATGGCCTCGATCCCCGCCGGACCGCCGCCGTACGTCTCGATGAGCACCCGCAGGAACTTGCGGTCGAGTTCATCGAGGCCTTTTTCATCGACGGCTTCCATCTTCAAGGCCTCGCGGGCGATCTCGGGCGTCACGCGCCCGTCGCCCTTCACCTGCGCGAAGTCGCGCATCCGGCGCATGAGGCGGATGGTGACGCGCGGCGTGCCTCGGCTCCGGCGGGCGACTTCCGCCAGGGCTTCCGGGTCGGTCGGCACAGCCAACAACTTCGCCGATCGCCGCGCGATTTCCAGCAAGTCCTCCTCCGGATAGAACTCGAAGTGGTGGTAGAGGCCGAACCGTTCCCGCAGCGGCGCCGAGAGAAACCCCGCGCGCGTCGTCGCGCCGATCAGGGTGAAGGGCTGAAGCGGCACGTTGATCGTCCGGGCGAAACTTCCCCGGTCCACCGTGATGTCAATCCGGAACTCCTCCATCGCCGGATAGATGAACTCCTCGACCACCGGCCCCAGGCGATGGACCTCGTCGATGAAAAGGACGTCGCCGGGGGCGAGGTTCGTCAGGATCCCCACGAGGTCTGCCGGGCGCGTGAGCGCCGGGCCGCTCGTGGTCTTGATCCCCGCGCCCATCTCGGCCGCGACGACGTGGGCGAGCGTCGTCTTCCCGAGGCCCGGCGGGCCGTAAAGGAGGACGTGCTCGAGCGGTTCTTTGCGCCCCTTGGCGGCCTGGATGGCGATGAGGAGTTTCTCGATGAGCGTCTTCTGGCCGACCACCTCGCCGAGGCGTTTCGGCCGAAGGCTCCACGAGAACCGTTCCTCGTCGGGTCCGCGACTCTCGGGACTGACTATGCGTTCGCGCGGCATCGTCTCTCCGTCCAAACAAATGCGTGTTATTCACCGCAGAGGCGCAGAGGGCGCAGAGAAAAAAGTATTCTTTTTTTCAAACCAAAATGTTTGTGTCGTTTCCCGATTCTTGTCATTCTCTGCGTTCTCTGCGCCTCTGCGGTTGAATCCCGTTCATCCTTCGGCAGCCGTGGTTCCCGGGTGAAACGCTTCGCGCACCAATTGCTCGACGCTCGCTTCCTTGCCGAGGCGTTCGAAGGCGGCGTCGACGCGCTCCATCGCTTCGGGTCGCGCGAGGCCCAGTTGCAGGAGCACCGCGACGGCCTCGCGCTTCGATTCTGGCACTTCAGCCCCGCGCTCGGCGGCCGCCAGGGCGAACTCGTCCAGTTTGCCGACCAGTTCCGCGATGATCTTCTCGGCCGTCCGCCGGCCGATGCCCGGCAGTTCCGCCAGGCGCGCGGCGTCGCGCGATTCAATGCGCCCGGCGATCTCGCCCACCGGCACCACCAGGCTCTTCAGGCCCTTCGCGACGCCGAGGCCCTGGACGCTCACGTAGCGGATGAAGAACCGCTTTTCGGTCTCCGAGAGGAACCCCACGAGCCTCGGCACCATCTGGCCGTAGGCCGGGTTTCCGTCGAAATACTCGAGCGTGTGAAGCGTGATGCGCCGGCCGACCTGGGGCCTCAGGTCGTCCGCCGTCACCGGCGCGACGAGAATCTCGTAGGCGAGGGCCCCGGCCGAGACGAGGACCCGGTTGTCGCGGACCTCTTCGAGTTGTCCCGAGACGCGTGCGATCATCTACCGTCCAATCCGACGGGTATTTTAACCACAGAGACGCAGAGGGCGCAGAGAAAAAAGGATTCTGTTTTTCAAACCAAGCCTGCTTTTGTTGTTCCCCGATTCCTGCTGTTCTCTGCGTTCTCTGTGCCTCCGCGGTTCAATCACGTTTTGTGGCCCGTGCGGCGCGGTGGGCGTGGCAGAGGGCGACGGCCAGCGCGTCGGCCACGTCCGCCGGTTCCGGCGCCTTCTTGAGGCCGAAATGGCTCTGGATCGCCCGCTGGACCTGGTGCTTCGAGGCGTGGCCGCTCCCGACGAGGGCCTTCTTGATGTGGGTCGCGCCGTAACTCGTGACCGGGACGCCGACCTCCGCCGCCGCCAGCAAGACGATGCCGCGCGCGTGGCCCATCAGGATGGCCGTCCGCGGATGGCGATAGTGGGAGTAGAGTTCTTCGACGGCGACGGCGTCGGGCCGAAACTCGGCCAGCACGGCCGCGAGGCCGGTGTGGATCTCGGCGAGGCGGTCGGCGAGGTCGTCCTTGGCACTCGTGCGGATGATGCCGGCCTCGAGCAATCGCATCGCGCCCGGCGCGCCAACGAGCGTCTCGACGACGCCGTAGCCGGTTCGCTCCAACCCGGGATCTATGCCGAGAATTCGCATGTCAACCGTTCTGAGTGCCGGAGGCACGATTGCGCTCTAGCCCCGGGCGCGAGCCCGGGGTGAGCGATAACGCCGTTTATATGGAGCCCCGGAGGGGCGATTGAGCCGAGGTGGGCGATTCAGTCGCCCCTCCGGGGCTCCAAATATTCTTCTTCGATCATCCGTTCCCAGGGCTTCCGCCCTGGGCTAGAGAACATTCCGCCCCTACGGGGCGGGTGCCCCCTGGTTACTTTTGCTTCTGCATTGCAGCGACGACCTTGTCCGTTCTCTTGTTGGCATTGTAATCGCCGACGATTACCAGGGCATGAATCATACCCGGTATCCAGCCCAGTAGCGTCAGCACTACATTCAGCAGCGCCGTGACGGGACGCCTACAAAGCAGAACAGCTACGGGCGGCAACACAATGGCCAAGAAATACCGCATGGCTTTCCCCCTTTGTGGGATACTTCTCCGTTGTGTGCATGGCCCCTTGTGTCAGGCGGCTACTTCATCCGCCAGATCCTGCCGTCGGGCGTATCTTCGAGGAGGACACCTGCCTCGGCAAGGCGATTGCGAATGGCGTCGGGGTTAAGCCAAACTACACCTTGTACGAAATCCGGTGTTTACGCCGCCATCGCTGGCCTTCCGGCGTATCCTCAATGGTGATTCCCATGTTGTCCAGCTGCTGTCTTATGGCGTCGGCGGTCCCGTAGTTCTTGGCGTTACGTGCAGATTCTCTTTGCTGTAGCAGGATGTTCACAACCCCAGTCAGGAGTTTCTCCGTCGTCTCGTCCAATTTTCGCTCAAATCCAAACCCCAGCACCTCGGAGGCCATATTTTCAAAGGAGCTGCGAAGACGTTTTACCACTTGGCGGTTCGGGGGGCGAAGGACCGTTGCGATAGCCTCCCGCATAATGACGCCCTGGACCTCAAAGACTGCAGCAAGTGCACCCGGCGTTCCGAAGTCGTCATCCATGGCTTCTTGGAACTGCCGCTCCGCTTCCTGCAATCTCGCCATCGCACGGGTGTCTGTAGGAGGCTCGCCTTCCCATTTCACGCCTCTCGCCTCAGTGGGTATCGTGTCCAGCAAAGGCCGGTCCACGGCGTCCGCTTCGAGGCTTGCGATGTTCTCAAAGGCCCTGGAAAGGCGCTCATAACCCGTGGCCGCGGCACCGATCGCTTCTTCCGAGAAATCGGTCGGGCTGCGGTAATGGCTCTGGAGGATGAAGAGGCGGATGACCATGGGCGGCCACTTCGCGAACGCGTCGCGAAGCGTGATGAAGTTGCCCAGGCTCTTACCCATCTTCTTTCCCGCCACGGTCACCATGTTGTTGTGGAGCCAGTACTTGACGAAGGGCTTTCCGGTGGCGGCCTCGGCCTGGGCGATCTCGTCCTCGTGGTGCGGAAAAACGTTCTCGATGCCGCCGCCGTGGATGTCGAACGTCTCGCCCAGGTACTTCTGGCCCATGACGGTGCACTCGATGTGCCAGCCGGGGTAGCCCATGCCCCAGGGGCTCGGCCATTGCATGATGTGTCCGGGCTCGGCCCGTTTCCAGAGGGCGAAGTCGGCGGGGTGGCGTTTTTCGGCGCTCACTTCGACGCGGGCGCCGGCCTGCATCTCTTCGACACTCCGGCCGGACAGGCGGCCGTAGGCCGGCCAACTCGCGACGTCGAAGTACACCGACCCGTTCGCCTCGTACGCGTGGCCTCGCTCGATGAGGCGCTTCGTGTGCTCAAGTTGCTCGATGACGTGGCCACTGGCGCGCGGGCTGATGTCCGGACGGAGGATGTTCAGGGCGTCCATGTCCTCGAAGTATCGGCGGGTGAACTGTTCGGCGATCTGCATCGGGTGGACTTTTTTCGCCCGGGCCGCCTTCTCGACCTTGTCTTCGCCCGCGTCGGCGTCGTCCGTCAGGTGGCCGACGTCGGTAATGTTCTGGACGTAGGTCACGTCGTATCCCAGGTGCCGCAGGTACCGCACGATGACGTCGAAGGAGATGTAACTTTTGGCGTGGCCGAGGTGTGCGTTGCCGTAAACGGTCGGCCCGCAGACGTACATGCCGACGTGGGGCCCGTCGGCCTCGCCCGGCCCGTCGGCCTCGCCGGCCGTCGAGG
>JBAUDW010000129.1:0-37231 GCA_049678285.1 Phycisphaerae bacterium | reverse complement strand
AGCGTGAACGGCACGCGGCAACGGCACGCGCTCCTCCGGCGCGCTATATTTTTTGGCGAGCGGCGGGCCCGAAAAACACGCGCTCGCCGTTGGCTCACGGCTAAGCGTGAACGGCACGCGGCAACGGCACGCGCTCCTCCGGCGCGCGGGGCGGCTCACGGCTTGGGCTTCAGGACGATGCTCCTTAAGTTCATGACTGCCATGCCCGGCTTGCTCACGGCCTTGACCGAGAGGGCGTACTTGCCGGCCTTGTCGATCGAGAGGGTCCCGAGGTTCTCGGTCTTGAAGGCGGTCCAGGAGCCGGTGTCCTCGACCTTGCCCTTGAGTTGCCGGTCGGCGACGGCGACGACGTACTCGCTGCCGCCCACGCCTCTATCACACGCCAAGGTGATCTCCACATCGAACGTGCCGGGCTTCGTGACCGTGAAGTTCCACGAGACCCAGTCGTTCTGGTCCACCCAGAAGCCGAGGCAGTCCTTGTCGGACTCGTATCGGATCTGGTTGCCCTGGAGCGTCGCGTCGAAGGCCTTCAGGGCGACCGAGCCGTCATCGGCCTGGCGGATCGTGACGGGGGCGAGGTCGCGTGGGACGGGCCCGGTGAAGGAGACGGCGACGACCGTGTCGACGGGGTCGGGCTTTTCGGGCGTGGGGATGGTGAGGATTATCTGGTCGTCCTCCTGGACGCACTCAGGCTTGCCGAGGCGGATGGAGGGGTCGAGGGCTTTGACGGAGGCGACCTCGCCTTTGAGGCCGGCGATCTTCAGGCCGCCGTCGGGCCATTGGAAGACGTGAAGGTAGAGGGTGTTGCCCTTGACGGTGGCGCGTCCGTCGAAGGGGTAGCGTTTCCAGAGGCGCTGGGTGGTGGTGGCGTAGATGGAGTCGCCGTTGACCTTCATCCATTGTCCGACGGCCTTGAGCCGTTCGACGGAGGGTTCGGGGATGAGTCCCTCGGACGTGGGTCCGACGTTGAGGAGGAAGTTTCCGCCCTTGGAGGCGATGTCGACGAGATTGCGGATAAGGGTTTCGACGCTCTTCCAATTGTGATCGTAACTCTTGTAGCCCCAGGTGTCGTTCATGGTCATGCAGGTTTCCCAGTCGCGGTCCTTGAAGCCCGTGGCGGGAATGTGCTGCTCGGGGGTTTCGGTGTCGCCGCCGTATCCGCCGCCGAGGCGGTTGTTGGTGATGATGCCGGGCTGGAGGCGGATGAGGGGCAGAAGCATCTCGGCCCGGGCGCGGTTCATGCCCGTGGGCGTGTCCCACCAGAGGACGGCCACGGGGCCGTAGTTGCTGAGGATTTCCTTGACCTGGGGCACGGCGATGGTGCGGATGTACTGGTCCATGTCGCCGTCCTGGGCCTTGTCCCAGTGTCCGCCGGCAGCGGCGCCGCCGGGATGGTTCCAGTCCTGGGCCTGGGAGTGGTAGAAGCCAAGTTTCACGCCGTGCTTGGCGCACGCCTCAGCCAGAGGCTTAAGAAGGTCTTTGCCGTAGGGCGTGGCGTCGACGATGTCCCAGTCGGTGACCTTGGAGTCGAACAGGGCGAAGCCGTCGTGGTGTTTCGAGGTGATGACCATGTACTTCATGCCGGCTTCCTTGGCCAGGAGGACCCAGTCCTCGGGGTTGTACTTGACGGGGTTGAACTGCTTGGCGAAGGCTTTGTACTCGGCGACCGGTATCTTGCCCCAGTTCATGATCCATTCGCCGATGCCGCCAATCTGCTTGCCCCGGTAGGTGCCGGCGGGCACGGAGTACACGCCCCAGTGGATGAACATGCCGAACCTCGCCTCGCGCCACCACTTCATGCGGGCGTCTTTCTGCTCCTTGGTCTCGTTGGCGTACGGATTGGGGTCGGCGGCCTCTTCGGCGCGGACGGGACGGGGCGCAGCAACGGGCAGCGCGACGGCGGCCAGAATCAAAAGGCTGAGAAGGGAACGGAACATGGGCGATCCTTTCTTCACTGGAGGCGGGACTTCCATCTAAAAATACAGCGGTCCGGCGAAGACGTCAACTGGTTTTCCGGCGCGCCGGGACTACGGCGGGCAGGCTCCGGAACGCGGCCCCTCGACCATGCTCCCCGTCGAGAGCCTCTCGTTCGACCCAGAGGCTCTCGACGGGTGGGTCGAACGAGGGCCGCCCTGAGTTATGTCGAAGGGCGGGATGAACGGCAAATGGCAACGGCGCGGGGGGGCGCAGTGCGGTTCGCGCGCTTGACAGGGCGGCGCGGGGGTTTAGAATGGGCGGCGGCAGTCGGAAGGCGAGGCGTTCCGCATGGCGAAGACGGACGAAAGCGCCCAGGCGCACGCGGTCGGGATCGACCTGGGGACGACGTTTTCGAGCCTGGCGTACGTGAACGCGGCGGGGAACCCCGTCATCGTCCCGAATGCCGAGGGCGAACTCCTGACGCCGTCGGTCGTGGCGTTCACGAAGGACGCGATCCTGGTGGGGCGCGACGCACGGAGGGAGGCGCTCGCGGACCCGTCGCGTGCGGTGCTGCACATCAAGCGCGAGATGGGGAACCCCCAGTGGCGATTCAAGGTGGACGGGGAAACCTACACGCCGGAAAGCATCTCGGCGCTGATTCTGAAGAAGTTGAAGCAGGACGCGGAGTTGCACATCGGGCCGGTGCATAAGGCGGTGATCACGGTGCCGGCGTATTTCGACGACGTGCGCCGCAAGGCCACCGAGGACGCCGGAGCGATCGCGGGCCTGGAAGTGATCGACATCGTGAACGAGCCGACGGCCGGGGCCCTGGCCTACGGGCTGGGGGGGACGGCGGAGGACGGCGTGTTCCTGGTGTACGACCTCGGGGGCGGGACGTTCGACGTGACGGTGATCGACAAGAAGGGGAACGAGTTCATCACGCTGGCGACCGACGGCGACGTGCAATTGGGCGGGAAGGACTGGGACGAGCGGCTGGTGGACCATCTGGCGGAGCGGTTCAAGGGGGAGTTCGGGGACGACCCGCGACAGAACGCGCAGGCGTTGAGTTATCTGTATGTAAGCGCGGAGGAGGGGAAAAAGACGCTCAGCCGGCGAAAGACGACGAAGGTGCCCGTCAGTTACAAGGGCCACTGGGGCAATTACGAGGTGACGCGCGAGGAGTTCGAGGCGCTGACGGAAGACCTGCTGGCGGTGACGCAGTTGACGACGGAGATGGTGCTGGAAGAGGCGGGGGTGACGTGGGCGGGGGTGAACCGGATCATCCCGACGGGGGGCTCGACGCGGATGCCGATGGTGCAGCGTCTGCTGGAGCGGATGAGCGCGAAGGCGGTGCGGGCGGAGGTTCCGGTGGACGAGGCGGTGGCGGCGGGGGCGGCGATCCACGCGGCGATCTGCGTGCTGGCGGGCGACGGGCGGGTGCGGGAACTGTCGGCGGAGGCGGCCCAGCGCCTCGGGAAGATCCGGACGGTGGACGTGGCGGCCCACGCGCTGGGCCTCATTATCAAGGACGTGCGGACGCTCGAGTACCGCAACGACGTGCTGATTGCGAAGAACTCGCGGCTGCCGGCGAGCGTGACGAAGACCTACCAGACGAGCCAGGACGGGCAGACGAGAATCCTTCTTCAGGTGGTGCAGGGCGACGCGCCGGACCCGTCGGCGGCGATCGTGATCGGGCAGTTGGAGGTGGCGGGCCTGCCGGCGGGCCGTCCGGCAGGGAGCCTGGTGAACGTGGCGTATTCGTACGACCGGAAGGGGCGGATCCACGTGCGTGCGGAGGACCAGGATTCGGGGAAGGTGGTGTCGGCGGAGATTGCGCGGACGAGCGGTCTGAAGGCGTCGGAAGTGGCGGAAGAGGCGAAGAGGCTGGGGCTGAAGACGATTGAATAGAGGCAATGCGGAGTGCGGCACCTCGACCATGCTCGGGCCGCCCTGAGCAAGGTCGAAGGGCGGAATGCGGAGTGCGGAATGAACGGCGGAACGGAACACAGAAAGAAGCAACTACAAGGGGTCTGGTTCGCCGGCGGGACGGCGGGCGATGGGTGTGGCTGAGGGGAGGCGGTTGCTCGTATAATAGATGTAGAAGGCGAGAGAAAGGAGTCCGCGCGATGACGACCGCTGGGACGAAAGCGGTGTCCGGGCAGGACGAGGTTCTGCTGGGGACGATCTTCGAGAAGACGATCCTGCACTTTCTGGACCCTGTGCGGGCGTATCTGGACGATCCGAGCGTGACGGAGATCATGATCAACGGCCCGGCGGAGGTGTACATCGAGCGGAAAGGGGCGTTGGTGCTGACGGAGGCGCGGTTTGAGAGCCAGGAGACGCTGGACGCGGCGGTGCGGAACATATTGCAGTACGTTGGGAAGCGCGTGTCGCCGGAGCAGCCGATGATGGACGGCCGGTTGCCGGACGGGTCGCGGGTGCACGTGGCGATGCCGCCGGTTTCGCGGCGCGGGACGGTGGTGACGATCCGGAAGTTTTCGCGTGAGGCGTTCGAGATGGATTACCTGGTTTCGTGCGGGACGCTGACGGAGGAGTCGCGGGATTTTCTGCACCTGTGCATCGTGACGGAGAAGAACCTGCTCATCAGCGGGGGCACGTCGAGCGGGAAGACGAGCCTCCTGAACGTCCTGTCGCGGTACATTCACGAGGACCGCCGGGTCGTGGTGATCGAGGAATCGAGCGAACTGCAACTCCAGCAGCCGCACGTCATCGGCCTGGAGTCGCGTGCGGTGGATCGATACGGGCGTGGCGAGGTGACGATCCGGGAACTGTTTAAGAACAGCCTGCGGATGCGTCCCGACCGGGTGATCGTGGGGGAGTGCCGGGGCGGCGAGGCGCTGGACATGATCCAGGCGATGACGAGCGGTCACGCGGGGTCGATGACGACGCTGCACGCGGACTCGGCGCCGGACGCGCTGAATCGGCTGGAGACGATGGCGATGATGAGCGGGGTGGAGATACCGCTGGCGGCGCTTCGGCTGCAGATCGCGGGGGCGATCCACGTGATCGTGCAGATGATGCGTTTTGCGGACGGCGGCCGGCGGGTGGTCGGCATCAGCCAGGTGGTGGGCTTGACCGAGTCCGGGCGGCACCAGGTCCAGGACCTCTTCAACCTCCAGTTGCCGGAGGGGGAACACGAACTGGCGAAGGCCCGGCTGCAATGGACGGGCGAGAAGTGCGTTTTCCGTAATGAGGTGGCCGTGCGCGCGGAGGCGCGGAACTTCCCAAGGCTGGCGCCCCTTTTGGCCGATAAATGAGGGAAGGAGCGAGCCGAAATGCGGAACGCGGAATGCGGAACGCGGAATAAACGCCAAGGCCAACGTACGGCCAGGGGCGTGGCGCGGTTCCACCGGGACCAGCGCGGGGCGATGCTGGATTACGTCCTGGTGCTGGGCGTCTTCGTGCCGCTCGCCGTGTTCGTGATAGCGAAACTCTTTGAGGTGTTGTCGGACTATTTCGGGATGATCGCGTTCTACGTCACGTGGCCGTTCCTGTGACGGGGCGGGCGCGGCAGAGAGAAGGAAAGGGGTGCCGTATGATTCGAGGACTGTGGGATCGGCTGAAGCAGCTCGAGCGGGACGAGACCGGCGCGCAGGGTCTGGAGATTCTGCTGATCATCGCGGCCGTCGTCCTGCCGCTCCTGGGTCTCCTGATCATTTTCCGAAACGAGATCCGGGAATGGGTCGTGGGCATCTGGGAGAAGGCCCGCGGCGAGGCCGAGGAGAGCGAGAGCGATTTCTTCGGCAACCTGTAACCGAGCGACGGCTCCCGAAAGCCGAGCAAGGCAGGCAACCGGCGCCGAGGGAAGAAGCGGGCGCCTCCTGACCGTGCGCTCGAGGAGCGGGCGACTCGCCACGGCGAGCCCTGTAGTGAGAGAACATCTCTACTACAGGGCGAGCGGGGAGGGCCGTTGGACTGGCAACGCGCGAGCGAGGTGGTGTTGGCGGCCGTCCTGATCGTGGCATCGGTCACGGAACTCAAGGCCGGAAAGATTTACAACTGGTTGACGTACCCGGCGATCCTGGCGGGCCTGGCCTTCGGCGCCGTCCGCGGAGCGGTCGAGGCCGGCTCCGCGTGGGACGGTTTCGTTAATCACGCGCTGGGGTTCGCGTTGGCGTTCGGCGTCCTGTTCCTGGCCTACCTGCTCGGGGGCATGGGCGGCGGAGACGTGAAACTGATGGGCGCGGTCGGGGCGTTCCTTGGCTGGGGCCAAGACGCCGCCGCCCTTTATGCGACCTTTTACTCCTTCCTGGTGGGAGCGGCACTGGGCCTTGTGCTGATGGTGTGGCGGGGTCAGACGCGGTCGGTGCTTCGGCGGTTGGGGGTGGCGATTCGGCTGCTGCCCGTGCCGGGCGTCCGGCCGGACGAGGCGATTCCGCCCGGCTCGGTCCAGGTGCCGTTCGGCCTGGCGGCGTGCATCGGGTCGGTGTGGTGGATGGTGGAGAGGGAGTTCGGCCGGTCGGCGTGGGACCTGTTGGCGGGTCTGGTGGGCCGGTAGGAAAAAGGGTCCGGGACCCTTTTTAGGGCGTGCGAGATGGCAGGAAGCAGAAAAGGGCGGCTGATTGTGTTGGGGGTGGCGAGTGCGCTGGCGACGGCGGGGACGGCGTACCTGGCGGTGCGGGCGGTGCACTTGTCGCCGGCATGGATGCGGGTGTCGGCGGCGAGTCCGCTGGGCGTGCGGTGCCTGGTGATCATCGGCGTGGGGATGCTGGCGCTGGGGGCGGCGGTGATGGTGCTTCTGCGGGCGCGCGGCGCGGGCGGCCGGCGCCGGACGGTGGGCCGCAAGGGAATCGCGACGGACCAGGGCGGGACGGCCGCGATCGAGATGACCCTCCTTTTGCCGTTCGCCCTGATGATCTTCCTGGTGATCACGCAGGCGGCGATTCTCTTTAACGGGAACATGGTGGTGCACTATTCGGGCTTTGCGGCCTCGCGTGTGGCGATCGTCGTCGTGCCGATGGAGATCGGGGAGGAACTCAAGAACCTGGTGTATAACCCGGACTGGGCGGGGAATCCGCCGTCGGAGAAACTGGAGTTGATCCGCCGGGCCGCGGTGCTGGCGCTGGTGCCGGTCAGCGGCCCGCTGGCGGAGGCGGAGGCGGTGCCGGGCGCGGGCGGCGCGCAGGCGGTCGAAGGCCAGACGCGGACGCTGTTCAGTTTCTTCGGGTCGGACGACCCGTGGTGGTTCAGGCGGATTCAGCGTCAATACAATTATGCGAATAAGTTCACGACATTGACGCTGGCGAGGCCGGGGCACTGGCGCGACGGGAATCCGGACCCGGATTGCCCGTATCGTCATCACTACCGGGACGCGTGGACGCAGTGGGGCTGGTCGTATGTGCCGTATTGCCCCTTCCACCCGGAGCGGATGGATTACGGATACTGGGAGGACCTGCACCTTCGGATCGTGTACCCGTTCCTTCTGGAGGTTCCGGTGGCGAACCGGGTGATGGGCGAGAAATTCGACTTGCCGGGCCGGCAGGGGAACTCCTACGCGACCGAGATCAAGGTGATCAGCACGTTGTCGAACGAGGGCGGGCCGGAGGTCCGCCCGAAGGATTAGAGGCTGTTTCATAGCCCCCTCTCCCTTGATGGGAGAGGGAAGGGGTGAGGGTGAAAAAGGCCTTGGAAAGCCCACTATGCCCCCTCACCCTACCCTCTCCCGCAAGGGGAGAGGGAGAACAAAAGCATGTTTTCAACAGAGCGGTGAGGACACCATGGCCGATCAGCCATTCTCGGGCAGCCTGAAGCCCGGGGTGAAACTCGGGAAATACGAGGTCCGCGAGCAGGTGGCGGCGGGGGGGATGGCCGTCATCTACAAGGCCTACGACCCGTCGCTGGACCGGCACGTGGCGATCAAGCAGATTGCGCCGCACTTGGCGCAGGACGAACGGTTCGTCGAGCGGTTCCGCTCCGAGGCGCAGATGCTGGCGCGCCTGTCGAGTTCGCAGGCGAACATCGTCAACGTGCACGAACTGATCGAGCAGGACGGGCAGTTGTACCTGGTGATGGAGTACGTCGAGGGGACGACGCTTCGGGCGATCATGGACCGCGGGCCCGTGCCGCTCCAGACCGGCCTGGGGGTGCTCCTGTCGACGGCGCTGGGTTTGCGCGCGATGCACGCCCAGGGGATCGTGCACCGCGACCTGACGCCGATGAACATCATGATGGCGCGGGACGGGGCGCTGAAGATCACGGACTTCGGGCTGATCGGCCACTCGGGCGGTCGGACGAGCCTGCCGATGGGGACGACCAAATACATGGCCCCCGAGATGTTCACCGGGGCGCCGGTGGACCCGCGGGCGGACCTGTACAGTCTGGGGCTGATTGCGTACGAGATGTTCGCGGGGCTGGAGAAGTTTGCGCAAGTTTTCAAGGACGTGCTGCGCGACGAGCGGGCGCAGCAGGTGCGTTGGATGCACTGGCACGCGAACGCCGGTCTGAAGGTGCCGTCGCTGAAGGAAGTGCAGCCCGGCGTGCCGCCGCTCATCTCGAAGATCGTCGACCGGATGATGGAGAAGGACCCGTCGAAGCGGTTTGCGTCGGCGGAGCAGATCATCCGCTGGCTGCGCCGGATCTTCGTGATGCACGTGCAGGGCAAGAGCATCTCGCTGACGGACTCCGAGACGTTGGAGAAAGAGATGGAGGCGGAGGCGTCGGTGGTTCCGGCGGTGCGGGCGCCCGGGAAGGGTCCGGCGGGTCGCGGAGGGGCCGAGGTGCCGGCCGTGGTCGAAAAGACGGCCCCGCTTCCGCAGCCGAAACTGACGTGGAAGAAGGCGGCCGTCTATGGCGCCGTCATCGCCGGTCCGCTGGTCCTCCTGGCCGTGGGCCTCTTGATCTGGAACCATTACCATTGGGCGGGGATCCAGGAGCGGGCGCGGACGGCGATCCGCGAGGCCGACGTCCTGTACGACCAGGGCCAATGGCCGGACGCGGCGGCGGCGTACGACAATATCAAGCGCGAGTACGCGGACCTGAAGTCGTATGCGGTGTACGCGCACCTGAAGTCGCTGATGGCCCGGGCGGAGAACGCCCTCGCGAAAAAGGAGTGGGACGAAGCGGACCGCGCGTGGGACGAGGCGGCCAAGAACGGGGCCACCTCCAACTGGAGCCACGGGTTCCAGGAACGTCTGGCGGCGTCGCGGAACGTCGAACAGCGCGTGGCGGAAGCGAAGCGCGCCGAACAGGCCCAGAAGTACGAGGAGGCCATCGCCCTGCTGGAGCACCTGCGGGTCAGTTACCCCGACGCGAACAAGTACGCCGGCGAAGACCTGGCGGAGTGGATCACCGACCTTCAGTACAAGCAGGTGAACCGCGAGTATAATCAGAAGATGCTCGACGGCAAGACCGCCCTGGAGAAAGGCCTGCTGGACGAGGCGGTGCGGCTCTTCCAGGAGGCGCGGAGGATCCGCGAGACGCCGGAGGTCGTGGAACTTATTCAGACGGTGACGAAGCGCAAGGAGTTCACCCGGTTGGAGGTGACGGGGGACCGGTACGCGGCGGACCGGAAGTGGGCGGAGGCGGCGGACGCGTATGCCAAGGCGCTGGCGATCCAACCGTCGGAGGCGGTCAAGAAGAAGATGGACAACGCGAAGGCGGAAAACCTGGCCAACGTCGCGCGGGCGCTGATGGCGGCGGGCGTGCCCGCCGAGGCCCGGAAAAAATGGTCCGAGGTGCTCCAGTATAACCCCCAGCATCCGGAGGCGCTGCGCGAGGTCCGCAAGTATGAGAACCGCGAGCAACTGGAGACGTACATCAGCGCGGGCGACGAGGCCATGGCCCAGAAACAGTGGGAACCGGCGGTCCGCAGTTACGAGGACGCCCTGAAACTGCTCGACCCGAGCGACGCCCAGACGGAGCGGATCCAGGAACAGATCGCGGAGGCCCGCTACGAGACCTTTATGGGGCGCGGGCGCGAGGCGCTCGCCCGGCAGGCGTGGGAGGAGGCGCGGGCGGCCCTGAATCAGGCCAAGGCCGAGAAGGATTCGCCCGAGGTGAACGACCTTCTGGCGCGGCTGACGGACGACCAGGCGTTCTACCAGCGGCTGGACCTGGCGAAGGAACTGATGGCCCAGGGCTCCATCGTGCCGGCGCTGAAGGAACTGGAGGCGATCCAGAAGGTCCGCGACAACCAGGAGGTGCGGAACTACATCAACGAGGCGCGCTACGGCATGCACTTGGCCAAGGGCAAGTATTACCTGAGCCAGAACGAGCCTGCGACGGCGATCGGGTACCTGAAACTGGCGCGGGACCTGGCGAACGACGACAAGAAGAAGATCGAAATCCAGGCGCTTCTGCAGGAAGCGAACCGGCTGATCCAGGAGCAGGCGTCGGAGGGCGAGGGATGAGGCCAGGACATGGCGCGAAAAGGACCCCAAGTTTGTCATCCCGACCGAGTCCCGACACAGTCGGGACGAGCGGAGGGATCTCGTCGTGCCAAAAGCAAAACGATCACGGCGAGACCCCTCCACTCCCTTCGGTCGGTCGGGGTGACAGATTAAGACGGCACGCCGGGAAAAACAGTCACACCCGGTCGTTTTCGCTCCGGCGGTTTCACCGATGCGAGGAAGGCCAGGCCATCTATCTGATGGTCCTGTTCCTGTTCCTCTTGGCGGGCCTGCTGTTTCTGGTGATGAACACGGGCGAGAAACTCAATCACAAGGTGATGATGCAGAGCGCCGCCGACGCGGTGACGGCGACCGGGGCGGCGTGGTACGCGCGGGGCCTCAACACCATCTCCATGTGCAACGTGACGGAGACGCAACTGTTGAGCCTGATCGTCCTCTTGGACACGCTGGAGACGGTCGTCCCGCCGAGCACGGAATGCATCGACGACCTGATGTCGAACCTGGGCTCGACGCCCCACGGGAGCGACGTGCCGATTGATGATCGGCTGATCTGGTTGGTGGTGGGGAACGCGCGGTCGGAGCAGCAGATCATCCGGCAGTTCGACGACGTGGTGCGTGGGATTCCGATGCCGGAGTACCTGAGGTACGATAGCGGGGTCCTCTGGCAATGCGCGAAGTTGATGGACGGTTTTTCGCACGCGATGGCGCGGGTGACGCCGCTCGCCTCGATCCGCGAGTCGATGGACGTGGCGAAAAAGAACGGGGCGGAGTTCGGGTTCACGGTGCCGCTCTGGCCGGAACTTCCGGTGCGTGACGGCCAGTTCGAGGATTGGCGGAACCCGATGCGTTCGGCCCGCATGCCGCCCCCCATGCAGCGGGAACTCATCGGCGGGTTCGCGTGGGTGATGGGCTACTACGGATACCGCGGGCAGGTGATGGGTCCGTGGTCGTGGTGGCGGGAACCGTTCACGGACGCCAGGCCGATGGGCCTCTTTGACCTGTCGAAGTTCTCGGTCCTCTTCCGCATTGTCTCGGATAAAAAGTTCGGGATGCTGTTCGGCGAGACGGAGGACAGGTACGGCGCCATCGACGAGGTGACGCTGCGCCAGTGGGAGATGGACTACGACAAAGCGAAGGAGCTGCTGCCCGAGCAGATTCAGCGGGCGTGGTGGGAGACCGTCTCGTTCGACGCGCGGTATCCGTTCCCGGAGCCGTCCTTCTTCTCCAACATCGAGTTGCGCCACGAGAAGGATCCGTTGCCGAGGACGCGGCGCTATCGGGACATGGGCCGGCCGGACCTCTCGTCGTACACGCGTTCGACGCATTCGTACGACGGGGCGGACCCTCGCCATGCCGTCTGGTACCGGGTCCAGGAGCGCAAGACAGCCCACTATCCGCAGTTGGGGATTTTCGCCCCGCACCCGCCGATGTACCCGGACGGGTCGCCCTGGCCTTACACCGACGCGGAGAAGAAAATTTATTACCGTGTGTCGTTGTATCGGTTCAACGGGGCGGAACTGGAGACGGACGACCGGCTCCACCGGGACTATCTGCCCCCGGCGGGCCAGACGCCCGACTTCGCTCCCATCCTGCTGGACCGCGCGATCGGCGACAACCTGACCGAGCACATCCGGCAGCGGTTCACGTTCAACGGGTTCGCGTACCGGTCGGGGGCGGTGCGCGAGTGGTCCGACCGCTTCGTCAACCCCAACCCGGTCGAGGACCTGGTCGCCTATGCCGAGGCACGCGTCTACAACCGCTGGAGTTGGGACCTGTTTACGCAGCACTGGAAAGTGAAACTGGTCCGGACGGACCGCTGGAAGGACCTCCTGGCGGAACTGGACCGGGGCTTGCCGGCGGGCAGCTCGGACGTGGCGGGGGAACTGACGGCGGAGCGCCTCGAACCGGTCCGCCGGATGCTCGCCGGGTACGACGAGGCGTTCGTCAAGGAGGTCACGCATTGAATACAACGCGGAACGCGGCCCCTCGACCCTTCGGCCTTGCTCAGGGTCGCCCTGAGGTTCTCGAAGGGCGACCATGCTCGGGCCGCCCTGAGTTATGTCGAAGGGCGGAACGCGGAACGCGGAATAAACGGCAAGCAAGGCCGAGACCGGTGCGGAAGGCATGCGGTGTTCGGCGGTCCTGCTCCTATCCCCTCTCCCTTGACGGGAGAGGGGGCAGGGGTGAGGGTGAATGCCATACGGCAATCTTATTACCCCTCACCCTACCCTCTCCCACAAGGGGAGAGGGGGGACAAAGGCAAGCACGGCGCGCCCGGCGAGGCAACGCGCTGCTGGAGTTCATCCTGACGCTGCCCATCGTCATCTTCATCACCGGCCTGGCGATCTACATGTCGCTGGCGCTGCTGACGAAACAGGAGACGCTCATCGAGGCGCGTCACCAGTTGTGGCACGCGGCGCAGCACGGCAGTTGGTCGCCGATGAAACTGGAAGGATGGGCGCCGGCGGCCGGCGTCGGCACGGGGGAAGATTTCGGCCACCGGCCCCGCGGCACGGGCGAGGAGTTGGACCGTCTCCGGCCGGACATCGAGCCCGACACGATCGCCCGCACGTCCAACCCCAAGGCGCGCGATTACTGGGACCGCATCTGGGGCAACCTGCCCGGCCGGCACGATACCCACGCCAGCCGGTCCTTCGAGACCCAGGGCAGCCTCTGGAACTTCATCAACCGTACGGCGCTGGCGGCCCATTGGCGGGACTCGAGCCCCTGGAACTGGCACCACCTGGACGCCTGGCGAGTCGCGCGGAGCGGACCCTGCAAGGAGATCTTCGACTCGTTCGCGGACAATCTGGGCGGCGACGTGGCCGAACACTTCCGCCCCACACGCGACGACATCGTCAAACGCTGGTGGCACGGGTACGACATCATCGACGACGTGGCCGAAGGAAAAGGATGACGACGGCATGACGGCCGAGACGCCCAACCAGCAGCCGCAAACGCCCGAGGCTCGCGAAACGGGCAAGGACCGCCGGTGGACGACGCTCGTCTGGCGGGTGCTGGCGGTCGCGGTCATCGTGGCGGCGGCGGTCCTCGTGGCGCATGTGCTGAGCCGGCCGGGCGGATGGACGCGGACGGGGGGCGAAGGCGGCTTGCCGGTCGCCACAGGCGACTCGACCAGGCGAGCGGGCGAGACCGAGGAAGCGCCCTTTACGCCCCTTCCGCGGATCGGCCCGTCTGAGGTTCCCCAGCAGGAATGGACGGCGGCGAAGCGGGACCTGGCGCAGGTGATGGCGGGGATCCTGATGGCCGCCGCCGAAGACGAAGAAGGCGACTACGAGGTTCCGGAGAATCAGACGCCCCAGGACCGGCGGGAGTTCCTGGCGGAGCGGTTCGGCCTGCCGGCCGATTACCCCCGCAGCGACCTTGGTCCCGGCGTCGTGCCCGAGGGGGCCGAGGTCCTCGCCGTCTTCGACAACCCGGAGACGGAAGGGACGCGGATGATCCTCGTCCGCGTCCGGCTGAATCTGGAGGAGGCGCTGGCGGCGTTTCACAAACTGTACGCCTCGGAGGGCTGGGCGCTTCGCGAGCCGATCGACCCGAAGGCGCAGACAGAGCGGGGCTGGCTCGTGTGGTTCATTCGCCAGGGCCGGCACCGGATCCTCTATGCCGAGCCGCGCGAGGGGGCCGAAGAAACGCTGGCGGCGGTGTGCGAACTTCGGTATTAATGAAGGGTCCCTGGGAGGGAGCCAAACCGATGGCCGCTTCGAGCCGAATGCAACTCATCCCGAGCACGGGGGTGCTGCTGGGGGCGATCGCGGCGGGCGTCGTCGCCGCCATCCTCATCAACGTGTACATCGGCAGCGTCGAGAGCCGGTACACCGCCGGCTCGATGAGCATCTACGTCCTGAAGGAGCCGGTCAAGGAGGGCCAGTCGCTTCTGGTGAAGCAGTTGACGACCGTGCGCGTGCCTCGCATCTTCGAGAAGGCGTTTGAGAAGGCCCTCAAGCCGGGCGAGGAAGGATACCTGAGAGACAAGACCGCCCCGCGGTCGATGGGCGAGGGGCAGCCGATCTACTACGGCGACCTGTACGAGGAAGGGATTCTGGAACTGCCGATCAACCCCGGCCGGGGGTACGACCTGCTGACGATCCCGGTCCAGTCGGACAATTCGCCCGGGCGGCAACTCCAGCCGGGAGGCTACGTCCGGCTCTACGCCGTCTTCGACCTCGACCCGGACCCGCGGAAGGAGCAGCGGGAGACGCTGGACGTCATCGAAAACGTCCAGGTCCGGGCGGTGGACGGGTCGACGAGGCCGACGGCGGCGGACAAACGCGGCCGCTACGACAACGTCAGCATCCTGGTGACCCAGGACCAGGCGAAGAAACTCCTTCAGATCCAGGACGTGATGGTGGAGAAGAGTTTCGTCGTGACGGTGACGCACCGGCCGGAGCGGGTCGAGGAACTCGAACCGAAGATCAATCCGGAGGTGCTGCAATTTATCGAATCGCGGGGGATGGTCTCCCCGCTTCCTTAGGTGAGGACGTGCCGTGAGGGTGATCGCCTACAGCCAGTTGAGCGACGTGCGCCAGGAGGTGGACTTCACCGGGGACATTCTGCGCGTCGGGCGGGACGCGGCCAACGACCTGGAACTGCCGAGCCCCTTCGTCTCGCGCGAGCACGCGCGCCTCCTGAAGCACGACGGCGACTATTTCATCGAGAACGTGGGCCTGAACGGGACGCTGGTGGACGACCAGTTGGTCGGCGTCGGGGAGCAGGTGAAGATCGCGCCCGGCCAGGAGATTCACATCGGCGAGTGGGCGCTGTATCTGGTGGCGGAAGAGGCGGCCGGCCGGCCGGCGGACGAGGCGATGAAGATCCGCCGGCAGCACACCCCCCTCGCCAAGGCGATGGAGATCGAGAACAAGGTCCATAGCGAACTCTTGCGCCGGCTGAACCTACGGGCCATCGAGGTCGAGGCCCAGGACGACCCCCGCTACGTCGGCCACATCAAGGCGCACCTCGGCAGCATCCTCGACGAGTTCGTCAGCCAGGTGGACGACGAGAGCGGCTGGTTCCTCGTGGAGCAGCAGTTGAAGCGCGACGTCCTGACGGAACTCCTTCGCCGGGCCGGCAGCAAGATGCGCCCGCCCATCCTCCAGCCGGGCGACGCCGTCCTCGACCCCCAGTACGAGGCCGCGATGCTCCGTCTCCGGGACATGCTGAACGGCGACTTGGGGCTCACGTTCAACCCGGAGCGCCTCAAGGAGGACATCGAGACGGTCGAGGAGAAGTTTCACGAGGCGTTCGACCGCGAGGCCCCCCAGGTGACCGAGTCGCTCTGGGTCTACGTCGTCAAGCGGTACCTGATGAAGGACATCCTGGACATCGTTCTGGGGCTGGGGCCGATCCAGGACCTCCTCGACATGCCGAACGTCACGGAAATCATGGTCGTCGGGCCGAGCAAGATCTACATCGAGGAGAACGGCATCATCCGGAACACGGGGCGATCGTTCTTCTCCGCCGAGGTGGTGCAGACGGTGATCGAGCGGATCGTGACGCCGATCGGACGCCGCATCGACCGTTCGACGCCGATCGTCGACGCCCGCCTCCCCGATGGCAGCCGCGTCAACGCCACCATCGAGCCTCTCTCCCTCGTCGGCCCCGTCCTGACGATCCGCAAGTTCGCCGAGGTGCCGTACACCATCGACGACCTCGTCTCGTTCGGGACGATCACGCCGTTCGCCGGCAACTTCCTGCGTGCGTGCATCCTGGGCCGAAAGAACTTGCTGGTGTCGGGGGGGACGGCGTCGGGCAAGACGACGCTCCTGAACGTTCTCTCGGGCTTCATCCCGCCGCACGAACGCATCATCACGATCGAGGACTCGGCCGAGTTGCAGTTGTTCCAGGAGCACGTCGTCCGCGTCGAGACGCGCCAGGCGAACGTCGAGGGCAAGGGCCGATACACCATCCGCGACCTGGTGCAGAACGCGCTTCGCCAGCGCCCCGACCGCATCATCGTCGGCGAGGTCCGCGGCGCCGAGGCCCTCGACATGCTCCAGGCGATGAACACCGGCCACGACGGCTCCCTGACGACCATCCACGCCAACGGCCCGGAGGACGCGATGAAGCGGCTCGAGGGGCTCGTCCTGGAGGGCGTCGACATGCCCATCCGGGCCATCCGCGAGCAGATCGTGACGGCCCTGGACGTCATTTGCCACCTGACGCGTTTCGCGGACGGCCGGCGCGAGGTCATCGCCATCAGCGAGGTGGCCGGACTCGACCGCGACGAGGGAACGATCATCGTCGAGGACATTTTCGTCCGCCCCGCCGGCGGTCCCAAGGGGCGGGCGCGAGGCGAATTGATGCATACCGGATACATTCCGATGTTCGCGCAGGACCTCTTGCGCAAGGGCCTGCTCACCGTGGACGCCTTTATGTGAGTCGCGATGGATACCCTCGTTCTGGCGCAGGCGTCGTCGCTCGGCTCGCTTGCGGCCATCACCATTTTGACGGCGGCGTCGGCATTCGGCGCCGTGCTCTCGCTTCGGCCGTGGGTCGGCCGGATCGTCGAACGCCAGGAAGCCGAGTTCCACCAGGCGCTCGTCGAACTGTTTCTGTTTGACGTGACGGTTCGGCAACTGACGTACGTGTCGGTCGGCGGGTCGCTGCTGGTGGGGGCGTTTTTCACGCTCGTCGCCACCCACTGGGACGCGGGAGGCCTGGCGCTGGCGCTCGCCTTCACGGTCGGCCTCGTGCTGGGCTTCTGGATTCCGCGGGGGGTCATCTTCGTCTTGCAGCGCCGCCGCCGCGATAAACTGAACCAGCAACTGGTGGACGGTCTGGTGACGCTGGCCAACGGAATGCGCGCCGGCCTGAACCTCGTCCAGTCGATGCGCCTCATCGAGCAGAACGCCCAGCCCCCCATCAGCCAGGAGTTCGGCCTGATGCTCCGCGAGTTCGAGCACGGGGCCAGCGTCGACGAAGTGCTCCGGCGGGCCTCCGTTCGCATCCACCTCCACCATTACCAACTCCTCTTTGCCGCCATGGAAACGGCGCGGATGCGCGGAGGCAATCTGCCGGAAACCCTCGACCGCCTCAGCGAATCGCTCCGCGAGATCATGCGCCTCGAGGAAAAGGTCCAAAGCCTGACGGCCCAGAACCGCATGTCGGCCCGCATGATGGGGTTCATGCCCCTCGTCGTCGCCGGCATCTACTATATGATTGAGCCCACCTGGGTCGAGACGCTCCTTTACGACCAGTGGGGCCTGCTCCTCCTGACGATCGCGGGGGTGTTGAATATCGCGGGGTTCCTCTGGATCCGCAAGATCGTGACCTTTGAGATTTAGGGAAAGGACGGGGCGGGCGTGATCCTGCTCGGCATCATCAGCGTGCTGGTGTTCGCGGCGGTGTTTCTCGTCGTCGTGACGCTGTTTCGGCCGGCGGGCGAGGCCGATTACGAGGCCGCCTTCCGCGTCAACGTCGACAACATCCAGCGCGACACGCTCTTCGAGATCGAATGGCTCCGACCCGTCCTCGGACCCCTCTACTATCTGGTGCAGCGCCTGAACCTGCCCGGCCTGAAGCGCCACATCCTGAAGTTGCTCCTCGCGCTCGGAAACCCGAATCAATACAGCCCCGAGGAGTACCTCGTCCTCTGCTTCATCTGGGGCGCGGTCGGCGCGATCGGATTCCTCATCACCGGCGTCCTCGTCGTCGGCGGCATGGGGATGCTGGCGTTCTTCGCCTTCCTCGCCGTCGGGTTCCTCGGCGGGTTCTTCCTGGCGTACCTTTGGTTGCGGGAGCGGGCGCTCAAGCGGCTCCGCGCGATCTCGCGCCGGCTGCCTTACACGCTCGACCTGGTGGCCATGGCCATGGACGCCGGCGCCATCTTCTACGAGGCCGCCTCCGCCGTCGTCCGCGATGACCCTCTCGACCCCCTCAATCAGGAGTTGTCGCAACTGGTCCGCGAGATTGATTTCGGCCGGAGCCGACAGGACGCCCTGACGCACCTCGGCCAGCGCATCACGGTGGACGGCCTGGACGGGATCATCTCGGCGGTGCTGCAGGCGGAGGCGCTCGGCACGCCCCTCGCCGAGGTCCTCAAACTCCAGGCCAGCCTCCTGCGCATGCGCCGAAGCATGCGGGCCGAGCGAAGAGCCGGCGAGGCCGCCGTCAAAATCCTCATCCCCTCCATGCTCATCCTGATGAGCGTCGTCCTCATCATCTTCTCGCCCATCATCGTCCGCTTCATCCGCCAGGGCGTCTTCGCCCCCTGACGGGTTCCGTGCTCGGTCGGTCCCCTCGGCGCTTCTTACGATTCCTGGTCCGTGAACAGTGCCTTCACTTGCGCGTCGTCGAGTTCCTCGACCCCCTCGTCGGTGTCCACGAGGACGGCCTGGTTGCGGGCCGTCACGATGACCGCGCGCCGGCCCAGGCTGAAGATTTCCCTGAGGTCCGGCCGTTCCCGCACGGCCTGGCGCACCCACCCGAAATCCACCGCCTCGGCGATCCGACGCAACGGATGATCGGCCGGTACCCGCTCGTCCAGGTTCACCTCGGTATAAAACAGCTTCGGCTTCCGCCACTTCCTCGGCCCCATCATCGCCTTGCCCTCCGCCACCGTCACGGGTTCGACCTTTCAACCTGCACCATGTCCCCAGGTGGCGCTACTTCCAAGAAAAAATCTTTGTGGTACAATTGGGCAACAGGCCCGGAAGACCCGCCGCGCCAAGCCGCGGTTGCTGTAGCGCAGCGCCGAGTCCGTATCACAGGGGCGAGCAAGACGCGGGAGACATCGCATGCATGCACTGGGCCTGATCGATTGGTTGGCCGTGGCTGCCTACTTCCTCCTGGTGTTCGGCCTGTCGTGGTGGGTCATCCGGAAGAACCGGGACACGCCCACCGACTACTTCCTGGCCGGCCGAAACCTCGGCTGGTTCGTCATCGGGGCCTCGATCTTCGCCTCGAACATCGGGTCCGAGCACCTGGTCGGCCTGGCCGGTTCGGGGGCCACCGACGGCGTCGCCATGGCCCACTACGAATTGCACGCCTGGTGCCTGCTGGTGCTGGCGTGGGTTTTCGTCCCGTTCTACATGCGGTCCCGGGTCTTCACCATGCCCCAGTTTCTGGAGAAGCGGTTCAGCCCGATGGCCCGGTGGGTTCTGTCGGTCATCTCGCTGGTGGCGTACATACTGACCAAGATCGCGGTGGCCATCTTCGCCGGCGGCATCGTGTTCTCGGTCCTTCTGCCCGAGGTTCGCTTCCTGGGGATGGACAGTTTCTGGATCGGCTCGATCCTCATCATCCTCCTGACGGGCGCGTACACGGTGCTCGGCGGCCTGCGGGCCGTCGCCTACACCGACACGCTCCAGACGTTCACCCTGGTCATCGGGTCGGCCTTGGTGACGTTCTTCGGCCTCCAGGCCCTGGGCGGGTGGGGCGAACTGCGCGAGGTCTGCGGCTCGGAGATGTTCAACCTGTGGAAGCCCCTCGTCCCCGCCGGCGTCGAGGCCACCTGGGCCCCCGTCAAGGAAGCCGGCCGCATGGCCTGGTACTTCAACGGCAACTACCCGTGGCTGGGGATGCTGTTCTGCGCCCCGATTATCGGCCTGTGGTACTGGTGCACCGACCAGTACATCGTCCAGCGCGCCCTGGGCGCGCCGAACGAGACGGAGGCCCGGCGGGGCAGCCTTTGGGCCTCGTTCCTGAAACTCCTGCCCGTCTTCATCTTCATCATTCCGGGGATGATCTGCTTCGCCCTGGCCGCCAGCGGCAAGGTCGAGAGCCTCCAGGCCGCCATCATGGACGGCGAGGGCCACATCGTCCGCGAAAACGCTCAGGCGGCGTTTCCGCTGATCGTCAAGCACGTCCTGCCGGTGGGGGTCCGCGGCATCGTGGTGGCCGGGCTGCTGGCCGCCCTCATGAGCAGCCTTTCCAGCGTGTTCAACGCCTCGGCCTCGCTGTTCACGATGGACTTCTACTCGCGGCTGCATCCGAACGTCTCGGAGCACAAACTGGTGTGGATCGGCCGGATGGCTACCATCGTGATGGTGGCGATCGGCCTGGCGTGGATCCCCGTCATCAAGGGCGGTAAAGGGCTGTACGACTACCTCCAGGGCGTCCAGGCGTACCTGGCCCCGCCGATTTTCGTCGTCTTCTTCCTGGGCGTCTTCATAAAACGCCTGAACGCCAAGGGGTGCCTGTCGGCGCTGGTGGTGGGCTTCCTGCTGGGCCTGTTCCGCCTGGGGGTCGACACCCCGGTCAAACTCTGGGGCACGGCGTACGCGGAGGGGTCCTTCTTCTGGATCATCCACAACGTCTTCTTCCAGTACTACAGCCTGGGCATCTTCCTGGTGTGCATTGGCGTGATGGTGGGCGTCAGTTACCTGACCGCCCCGCCCGCGTACGAGAAGATCAGCGGGCTGACGTACGCCACCTTGACCGACGAAGATCGCCGCGCAAGCCGCAGCAGTTGGAACTGGCGCGACGTGACCGCCACGGCCAGCGTCCTGCTCATCATCCTGGCGGCTTATCTCTACTTCACGGGCTGAGATGCCCCGTCGCCGGGCGGCGGTTCGCCGCCCACGACGCGCAGAAAGATCGGCCGGATGAGCCGCGGCACCGTCGCCGCCCCGGCCTCCTATCTGGCCGGCCTGTCCGGCGGCGCCTCCAGGTCCGTGAAGATCGCCTTCACCTGCGCGTCGTCGAGTTCCTCAATCCCCTCGTCGGTGTCCACGAGGACGGCCTGGTTGCGGGCTGTCACGATGACCGCGCGCTGGCCGAGGCTGAAAATCTCCCTGAGGTCCGTCCGCTCCCGCGCGAGGCGGAAGTAGGCGCTGGAGCCCCAGCGGACCTTCGTCACCTTCTCGGTCCCCTGGAACTGGTCGTCCACCCAGACGCCGCGATAGTTCGCCACCTGCCGGTTCCCGCGCTGCTGAACGTTCTGGACGCCCCGCATGTCGCGCCCGTAGTTCTCCGCCTGACGCAGACGCTGGATGTTCTGGGCGATGTCGACGGCCTTGGCGCCCGTGTCGGCCTTCTTCAAGTCTTCCTCGCCGGCGCGGAACCCGGCAACAGAACCGCCGGATGCGTACGGCGGGCCTCCTCCTCCTCCTCCGCCGCCTCCGCCGATGCCTATCACAGGGACTTCCGCCGGGGAGGCGCCGGTGTCGCCGATTGAGAAAGGCTCCATCTTGCCAAACTCCCGCTCGACGCGCTCGGCCGCCATCTTGCCCCGGGCCGAGTCCGCCGCCGGCCCCGCCGAAGGCCGCGGCGAAGTGGCCGGCACCCCGGCGACCGGCGGCGCGCCACCGACCGCCAACCCATATTGTTTGTACTGCTCCGAATTCTCCAGCACGAGGTAACTCGTGTACGGCGTCTCGATGCCGTAGGCCACGCTCAGCCGGATGACCTCCTCCTTGAGTTCCTTGTCCTCGCCGTGCAGCCGGATCTGGTCCAGCAGGAACCCGATTTTGCGGTGGGCCCAGATGGGGCCGATGAACGACCGGTCGGTGCACTTCTCCGGGAACGTCCCTTCGTAAACGAACTCTTCCTTCCTGTCGCCGACGCGCCCGCGCAGGCGGATGACCGAATCGCCCGCGCCCTCGTACGAGCCGACCAGCACCGCCTGCGACCCGCGGAAGAGGTCCGGCAACTGCTTCGGATACATCTCCGTGACCTTCACGCCGGGCATCTCAATCGCCAGGTCCGTGAGGACCGGGTGGCTCATCTTCGCAAAGAGGCGCGTGACCTTGCCGTCGATCGCCTCGCTGCCGCGGACGTACTCCGGCAGGCCGCCCGTCTCGTCGCTCATGCGGTCCAGCAGGTGCGTGTTCACATCGTCGCCCACGCCGAACGTAAAGATCCGCAGGTTCCCCTTGTTGTTTTCCTTGACGAGTTTCGAGAGGGCTTCCGGGTCGGTGACGTTGACGGTCGGCCGTCCGTCCGTCACGAAGAAAATCGTCGCGGGGCGGTTCTTTTCCATCGGGAGGGCGAAGACGCGTTCGAGCGCTTCGCCGGCGTTCGTGCCGCCCGCCGCCTCGAACCCGTCAATCCACGCGCAGGCTTTCTTTTTCGCGCCGTCGTCGGCGCGCGTCCAGCCGGTCTCGAACGCCTGGGCCGCCGTCGAGAACTGGACGATCGCGAAGCGGTCGTCCTTCGCCAGTTCCCCGATGCAGAACTTCAGCGCCTTTTTCGCCTGCTTGATCTTCTCGCCCTTCATCGACCCGGACGTGTCGAGGACGAAGGCGACGTCGCGCGGTACGCGCTCGTCCGCGTTCACTTCGCTCTTCGGACAGACGAGGAGGAGGAAGAGGCCCGCCTGTTTCGGGTCCGGACGGTACGTCATCAGGCTCAGGCCGAAGTCCTTCTTGTCCACGGTCCAGAAGAGTTGGAAGTCGCGGTCCAGGACGGCCGCCTTCGTCTCGACGCCGGCGACGGCCTCGAAGTCGTTCGGCCGCGACACGCCCACCTCGTGCGTCGGGCTATAGACGCTCTTCAGCGGCGTTTCGCTCTTCACGCGCACCGCCACCGTAAAATCCTCCAGCGTCTGCGATGCCTTGTCCCCCGTCCGCAGCGGGAAAACGTATTCCGCCAGCCCGCCGTCCATCGGCACGACCTCGGCATACTCGACTTCGACCTTCTGCGTCCCCTTCGCCGGCACCGGGAAGATCCGCATCCGCAGCAGGCCCCCGTCCATGTACTCCAGGAGGGCCGGGTCCCGCGTCCGCCGGACGATCTCCTCGTAGATCTGGCGGGCCTTCTCCTTCTCCACCAGTTCGCCCTTCGTCCGCTTGCCGCCCACGTACATGGCGAAGTCGCTGACGGCCGCGCCCTTCGGCAGCGGAAAAATGTACGTGCACTCCAGGTTCGAGTCCGTCGAGTTCTGAAACTCCTGGACGACGTGCGTGACGGCCGCCTGATTCTCGACCCGCACGTCCACCCGCAGGTACTTGACGGCGAGCGGCGGCAGGCTCTTGTCCTCCGGCACCAGCAGCCCCGCCCCGTGCATTTCGACAGCGGCCACGAGGACGAGCAGAAGCGAAGCGGCCCAGCCAAACCCTCTTGCCCGATTCATCGGCGGTTCCTTTCTCATTCGTTTTCGTTCCGCGGCGTGATTATCGGTTTCGGCCCAGGCACGATTCGCGATTCGACCTGGCAACCGTAGTGGACCACCTCGTCGCCGAGGCTGATCCCGTCGCCCACCAGGCCCGCCGCGCGCGTCTGGATTCCGGCACCCGAGCCCGGCGTCGAGGCCCGTAAACTCCCGGCCCGCCGGACCTGGGCGAGGAACGCGGCGGCCAGGGCCTTCGCGTCAACCATCGGCAACCCTTTGTCCTCGCGCGCCAGGACGAGGTCCACGGCATAGGCATCGACGAGTTTCGGCAGCAGCGCGCGGGCCAGGTCCGACCGGCCGAAGCACTCGGCCCCGATGGCACGCCGCTCGAGCCGGTCCACGAAAATAAAGCCGACGCTGTCGGCCGGAACCTCCGGCACGATAGTCCGGCGGACTTCGGCCAGCCGGCGCTGCACCTTCGCGTCCTTCAGGCCCATCTCCAGGCTGCCCGTCGCGTTCTCCGTGCCGAGGGCCGCGTTGTTCCGCGCTACCTCGGTCCAGACGGCCGACTGGTCGGCGCCCTTGCGCATTTCTTTTTGGATGGATTGCGGGACGAGGAGGCCGCTCGCGGAGAAATCGGACTTTCCGCTCCACCGGTGCGCCTCGACGCAGAAGACGCTGAGGTTCGCCTGCTGGCCCGGCGCGAGGACGACGTCCTGGCGGACGGTCCGCGTCTGCTTGCCGCCCGTCACCACTTCGCCCGCCATGATGAACACGTGGTGCGTCGCGCTGCGGTTCTCGACGAAGACGACCGGCACGGAACCGCCGCCCTTTTCCGTGACGACGAGCACCCTCTCGGCGATAGCCCGGTCCATGGTCAGCCAGGCGCCCTCGAGCGCGCCGTCGCGCCGTGCGACGGGGACCACCGCCAGCCGGCCGCAGACGAGCGGCTCGGCGAGGTCGAGACGCTCCAGATACCGCGCGAGTTCCGGGACGTGCGGCGTTCCTGGAGCGATGATCGGACGGGCGGGGGACTCGCCCGGCGAAAACTCCTCTTCAATGTAGGAGGCCGCGACCCACGAACCGACCGCGAAAACGCCCAGGGCCGCCAACGCCGCCAGGAGGCGAGAGTGCCGTGCCATGACCAACGCCCTCCAACCAATGGGACTTTCCGATTTCTTAGACATGGGGCGCGGCCGGAAGTTCCCTGGGATTTGTCCGTGGAGGGGCTGGGGGGCTGGCGCAAAAAAGGGGGCAAGGTCCGGAGGGGAGACCTTGCCCGTACTTCGGGGATAAACGGCTACTTAAGATTCACCGGTCCGGTTGGTCCGACCTCAAATCTCGCCCCCTTGCCTCGGAAACCCGAGGGTGTGTGAAGGAACGGTTGGCAGAGACGTGTGTCCGGACCCTCCTACCAGATCCCCGCAACGTACAACCCCGCAACATACGGTCCGCTAACGCCCCGAAGGGCGGTTATTCTCAAAGAGAGGCGCGTTCCTTAATTGGTGTTAGGGGGTTGTGTGGCAAAGCGCCTGTGAACCCGTCGCACCCGGGGGAGGGCTGTGCGTGAATCGCAAGCGATGCCATTAAAGAACGCGCCTTCAACCGCTTACAGAGCAAGGGGTATGCCAAAGGACCAAACCAATCCCGCAAAACCCGCCCGGCAATTGTAAACCTTTGTGGGGCAAGGCATTAGCAGCGCCCGATTTTCCGGAACCGCTTCAATCCATCGCGTTTACAGGCCGCGCGATGTTTCCGTAACGCAACGCCGCAGGGTCGCCTCGGGCCCGAAATGGATGTAACTGATTATTATGCAAAGGGTTACGATGGCGTCCCGATTGAAGGACGCAGGATGTTTTTCGGAAACATCTGCGGACCGCCCCGCCGAGGACGCCGATCTGCTGCCGGAAACCCGCGCTGGCGTATTCGCGGCTTGTTGGCCCGTTCGGCGAGGCATGGCAAGGCGGCGCAGGACGGTCCGATAAGTTTTCTAAAGCCGGCAACCCCCTCGGACCGACGAATACGGTGGGTGCTTCCACAGGGCGCCCCGGGCGAGAGCGCGCCTCGAAGAGCGGGCCGACGGGTCCGTGCCCAAACGAGGCGCCGAGGAGGAATGCGATGCGCGTCATCACCATCTTCAACCACAAGGGCGGGTGCGGGAAAACGACGACGGCCATCAACCTGGCTGGAACGATCGCCAACGAGCGGCGCCGCGTGCTCCTGGTGGACATGGATCCGCAGTCGCATGCGACGGTCGGCTGCGGCGTGCGCGAAGACGAGGTGGAACTGAGCACGTGGGACGTTCTGGCGGGGGCGGGCGGCGAGCGGCAGCGCCTGGCCTTCGCGGACATCGCCTGGGAAATCTTCGAGCGCTACTATCTGGCACCGTCCTCGGTCGGCCTGGCGAGCCTCGAGCAGACCCTGGCCGGAACCGAGGGGCGAGAGAAACGCCTCGCGCGGGTTATCGCCGACGCCGAAGGCCGGTACGACGTCATCGTGGTCGATTGCGGTCCCGGCCTCGGGCTTCTTTCGATCAATGCCCTCTGGGCCGCCACCGAGGTCCTGGTCCCCGTGGACCTGGGGTTCTTCAGCCTGCACGGCCTGGGCCACACGCTGGAGACGATCGACCGTCTGGCCGAACGGACCGGCACCGAGCGGGCCGTACACATCCTGGTGACGATGTACGACGCGCGGGCGCGGTCGATGCGCCGGGCCCTCGCCGAACTGCGCGAGCAGTACGGCCCGATGGTCCTCGCCACGGTCATCCGTTTCGGCGCGGAACTGAGGGAATCGGCGGCGCGCGGGAGCCCGATCTCGGAGTTTCTGCCCCAGTCGCCCGCGCACGAGGACTATCGGGCGCTGGCGCAGGAACTTCTCTCGGCCGACCTGCAACTGTCGCTCGAAGGCAACGCCCGCGCCGAGGTGCGGCAGGAAGAGCAGGAGGAGCAGCAACTGGCCGAACGCCTCGATATGGTTTACGGCGCGGTTCCGATCGAGGGCGGCGTGCGGTTCGTCTGCCACGCCCCGGGCGCCCGGCACGTCCGGATCGCGGGAGACTTCAACGCCTGGCGCCCCGGCGATTCGGACGGTGAGATGCGCCCGACCGAGGTGGACGGCGTGTGGGAGCGAGAGTTCCGCCTGCCGCCCGGACGGTACGCGTACCGCCTGATCATCGACGGCCGGTGGGTGAGCGACCCGGCCAACCCGTACGTCGAGAACAACCCCTACGGCGGACTGAATAGCGTGGTGGAAATCTCCGAGGCGCACCCACGGCCATGAGCGGGTTTGAAATCGTTTCTGCGGCAGGACCGCGGCGGTTCACCGGAAGCCGGGCGGCCGATCCCGGCGCGCCGGGACGGCGCGGCTTCGACGCGCTCTGCGACGTCCTTCTGTCGCCGGACGACGAGCGCGCCGCCGAACACGCTCCGCCCCCCGCCGCGCCCCCGGGAACGATCCGCGGGCTTTACGTTCTGGCGATGGCGGGCGTGGAGCCCGCCGCTCGCCGCCAAACGGCCCTGGCGGTGGCCCATGAACTCGCGCCGCGGTCGGCGCCCGCCGCCGTGTTCCTCTTCGAGAACGGACGGGCCGACGCGCACCTCTTGGGGGAGCCGGCCTGCGGCCGGCTGGGCCCGCAGTCCTACCTGCCTTCCACGGACATGGGCGAGAACGCCGCCGGCATCGCCGGCCGGTGCGACCAGGTCGGCCTGGCGCTTCTGGACAGCGTGACCGCGGTTCCGGCGGACCTGGCGCCGGCCGTCCGCTCCGCCGTTTTCGTCGCGACGCCCGACGCCGAGAGCCTCGTCGAAACCTATCGCGAACTGAAAACTTGGTTCGCCGCCCCGCTTGCGGGGCGCTCCGCCTCCGCTGGCGCCGCCCTCTTTGTCGTCGGGTCGGATGGAGGGCGCGAGGTCCGCTGTCTGCACGAGCGGTTAGCGCGGGCGGCGCGGCGATTCCTCGATTGCGACGTGGCGATTCAAGGGTTCCTCGCGGGCGCGAGCGGCGCGGCGCTGCCGACCGAGCCGCTTCACCTCTTTGCCGGGGCGCCGTCCGGCCGGGTCTGGTCGGGGCTTCTCGCTGCCACGCGGCACCAAGGGTTTCGCCGTGAAGAGGCGGCGCCCGCGGCGGCGCGCGAGGCATCGCCGCAGGCCGTCTCCTCGAGCGCGGCCATCAGCGTGTGGGAGCCGACGGACGCCGAGGCGCTCCTTTCGGCGATTGAAGTCCAGGCGCCGGCCCTCCTGGGCGAGCGGTGCCGCCTGGTCCTGCGCGTGGACGTGGACGAACCGGACGCGCCGCCCCTGGCCGCCGTGCGGGACGACGGGGCCCTGGTGGCCATCCTGATTGCCGACGGTCGCCGGCCGGCGGACGCGCGGGCGGCCGAACATTGGCTCGCCGTGCACCTGCCGCTCCTGGCAAGGGCGTATCCGTCGGCAGGGATTTCGGCCGATGCGGCCCCGGCGGCGATGGTCCTGGCGCCCCTGGAGGCCCTGCCCGCCACGGACGGCCGCCGTCGGTTCCTTCCCATCCAGGTCGGCGGCCGCCGGGGCATCGTGATCCTTCCCTAGACGGCAAGTTAGGTTCAGCGGCTGGCGATTCGCTGGAAGGAGAATTCGACTTCCACCTTTGCCGGTTTCCCGGCGATTTCCAGGACGGGATAGGCCAGGAAGTTGATCGGGCCTGAAGCGGGGGCGGGTTCCAGGAGAAGGTCGCGTCCGCGGCTGAGTTCGAAGCGATTGGCGGGATGGTGGCCGAAGTAATAGGTTGCCAGCGCGGAGTACTTGTCGCCCTCGCTGATGTCCACGGGCCACCAGCGGCCGTCGGCATAGAACTCCGCCCAGCAATGAGTGCCGTCAATGCCGCCGTCATTGCGCTCGGAGGGGATGCTGGCGCCGATGGCGAAGCGTGCGGGGATGCCGGCCGCCCGGGCCAGCGCGATGAAATAGGAATGGAAATCCGTGCAGTTGCCCGTGCGTGCGTCGCAGGCGTAAACGGCGTCGCCCTTGCCCCAGCCCTCGCCGTATTTCATGTAGCGCATGTGATCGATGACGTGATCGTAGAGGGCGCGGGCCCGGACCAAGTCCTGCGTCTTGCCCGCGAGGACCTTTTGAGCGACGGAGCGAAACACCTCGGTCGCGGGCACGAACCGCTCGGGAACCAGGTATTGCCCGGCGGGCGGCGCGGCCGCCGCGTAGGCGGCTTTTTCGCGCCGCAGCACCCGAAACCGGATTTCCACCCTCTTGGCGCTGTCCTCCGGCTCGAGTTCCAGAAAGAGAACGCGGTTGCCGTGGGCGCGATCCCGAAGCACGCGCCGCCTGCCCGGAGCGTGGATGGATTGGACTTCGACCGTCTGGAAGCCGTCCGTCTTGGGCAGAGGCAGCCACATCCGGGCAGGAGAGGCCAGTTCGGGCAGATGCGCCCGATAGCAAAACTCGAACGAATCGCGGCCCCGGACGACGCCGAAATGGCGCTCCGAAGCCCGACCCACCGAAAGGCGACGCCACGTGCCGTCCTCCTTCTGATCCCAGACGTAGTACGGCTGGCCGTTGATCTTGTGGACGGTGGTCTCGGTGACGGTCATGGCGCCCGGGTCGCCGGAAAGAAAGAAGTCCACGTCATAGACGTCCCCGCTCACGTCCACCAGGTCCACGCAAGCGAAATGACGTCGCGGGCCGAGCGCGGAGAGGTACTCCGTGTGGACCCGGACCAGTTTGAGGCGCAGTTCCTTGTCGCCGTGAGCCAGCCGGAAATATCCCTCCCCTCGACGGATTTCCTCCTCTATGTGTTTTTCGATGCCGGCCTGGATGTCGGCGGTGACCACATGGGGAACCGGGGCGGGCCTCTCGGACTCGCCGTCCCCCGCGCATCCCGCCAACGCCGCGCAAACTGCCAGTGCCGGCGGCAGGATCGTCCGCCGGGCCGCTGAAGCCCTTTTTCTCGGCTGGCTTGCCGCCGGCCCGAGCACGGTCGTCACTTCGGATGTTCCGCCGTCGGCGGCTTGTCGGGTGGAGGCGCCGGGGACGGATGCTCCCCGGTCGGGTGTTCGCCGGACGCCTCTTCCGACGTCGTCGGGTGTTCCGGGGCGGGTTGGCCGCCGTCGTTCTGGCACCCCGCCGGGGCCAGCGAAATCACCGCGGCGGCAAGAACCAAGAGAAAAAGTTTCCAGGGTCCACTTTTCATGGGAGTCTCCTGTCCTGTCCGTTTCCGGTCGCCTCCGGCGTCCACGACGCTGCGGAGCCGGTACACGACTCCCTTATTTTACATTCCCTTCCCAGGCCGGGCAAGCGGAAAATCGGCTTTCGCCCCGTGATGCCGGTCCAAGGACCAGAGTTCAAGGTTCAGGGTTCAAAGTTCAAAGTCTTCCCAACGCGGAACGCGGAGGGCGGAACCCAAGCCGAACGGGGCTCTCCCGCCGGAGCCTGCCCCGAGTCCCGGCGCGCCGGGATCGAAGGGTCACTCCGTCACTCGGCTCCTCCCGCACCGCATGGCGCTTGACCTGGCGGAGTGCGGCGGATAAGGTAATACCCCATGGCTCGACCGAGTTGGGATGAATATTTCATGGCGATCGCCGAAGAGGTGTCGCGGCGCTCGACGTGCCTGCGCCGGCAGGTCGGGGCGATCGTGGTGGTGGATCGGCGGATCCTGGCCACGGGGTACAACGGCGCCCCGAGTAACGTGCCGCACTGCGAGGAGGTGGGCTGCCTCCGTGAAAAGATGAAGGTGCCGTCGGGCGAGCGGCACGAATTGTGCCGGGGCCTGCACGCCGAGCAGAACGCGATGATCCAGGCGGCGCGTCACGGGGTGCGGATCGACGGGGCGACGCTGTACACGACGCATCATCCATGCTCGATGTGCGCGAAGATGGCGATCAACGCCGGCATCCGCCGCATTGTCTGCCACGAGGATTATCCCGACGACCTCGGGAAGCGCCTGCTGGCCGAAAGCGGTGTTGGGCTGGAGGTCTTCCGGCCGGCGCAGGCGTAGGCGCGAAGAGGCGGACGGTTTTCGATTGGGCGCGGGGCTTTGAGGCTCCGGCCCATTTTCTTTCTGGGGACGGCCGGCGGGTGGCGGACCCCATGGGCGGGCGTTGGGGGCGCTGCGCCCCCCAGGAATAGGGCTTGTGGCGCGGTCTGTGGGTTGGTGTGGAAAGAAATTTTTTGCGGTGGAAAACTCTCCGGTTTCGTCCACAAGATATTGTGCTTTCGTGGTTTAGGAGAGGTGGTTTTTGTGGACGGTGGGGGTCCGAAGGGCGGAATTCCAAAAGATGCTTGACGCCCAAGATGCGGTGGTGCATGATGGGCGAAGGCCCGGTATGGGGTAGTCGGCGGTTGCACTTTCTCAGTTTTTCTAATCTCGCCTGTCGGAATTGCCGACAACCTTTTCTGGACGGAAGGCCCAACATGTGGTATAGGGGCGTGGTGCGTGGCGGATGATGTGAGAGCGGCGTAGGCGTCGGCCACTTCGTTGAGGAGCGCCCGGCAATGCGGTGTCCCTTCTGCAGCGAAGACAAAGACCGCGTAGTGGATTCGCGCGCGAGCGGGTCGGCCATCCGGCGCCGGCGCGAGTGCCTGGCTTGCAGACGCCGATACACCACCTACGAGCGGGCCGAGCAGGAGCCGCACCTCCGGGTCATCAAGAAGGACGGCAGCCGGGAGGCCTACGACCGGAAGAAGATCCGGCAGGGCCTGGTCCTGGCGCTGCACAAGCGTCTGGTGCCGACCGAGCGTCTGGACGAGATGCTTCAGGAGATCGAGGACGAACTGACGGGGACGTACGACGCCGAAATCCCGAGCCGGGCGATCGGCGACCTGGTGATGAGGTACCTTCGGAAAGAGGACCAGGTGGCGTACGTGCGGTTTGCGAGCGTGTATCGGAACTTCAAGGATGTGAGCGAGTTCGTGCAGGAAGTGGAGCCGATGCTGGCGGAAAAGGGCGGGCGTGCCGGCCCCGGGGGCCAAGGAGGGTCGCCCGCCCCGGAGTCTAGGCCGAAACGTGCCGAAGAAGGCGAGCGGAAGGCCGGCGGCGACTGACGGCCTGACGCTCGGAGACGCACGCCGCGAGGGCGTGGGGGGGCGGCCCCCGGGGTCGTCCCCCACGAAAAGCCTCGCTGAGGATGGGCGGCGTCTCACCAACCAGGGGCCAGGCGGACGGGGGCTGTGGACGAAGAGGGAGAGGTCTGTATGGCGCAGCGGATTACACAAGTTCGGAAGCGCGACGGCCGAATCATGCCGTTCGATGCAGCCAAGATCGCCGATGCCGTTTTCAAGGCGGCGCAGGCGGTCGGGGGAGAGGACCGATTCATTGCCGAAGAACTGGCCGGTGCCGTGTGCGATTATCTAAACCGGCATTACGAGGGCGAGGGCGAGGTGCCCGGCATCGAAGACATCCAGGACATGGTGGAAAAGGTCCTGATCGAAACGGGCCACGCGAAGACGGCGAAGGCCTACATCCTGTATCGCGACCGTCGGTCGCAGGCCCGGCGGCGGACGCAGGTCCGCAAGGAGGCCCGGGAACGGTCGGGCAACACGACGGACCTGGCGCTGCTGGTGGACACGGGCGCGAAGGACGCCCTCGTGCCGTGGGACAAGGGCCGCATCGCCGGCGCCCTGGAGGAGGAGGCGCACCTGGACCCGCGGACGGCCCGGAAGGTGGCCAGCGCGGTGGAGGAACGGGTGCTGGCGTCGGGCCTGACGCGGATCTCGACGAGCCTGGTCCGGGAACTGGTGGACAACGAACTGTTCGAGCGCGGCCTGACGGGCCGGCTGGAGCGGCAGAAGATCATCGGCATGCCGCGCTACGACCTGGAGCAACTCATCTACTCGAAGAGCCAGGAAAACTCGAACATCACGGAGAACAACCCGGAGGCGATCAATCTGACGATCGCCGAGACGGTGCTGAAGCAGTTCGCGCTGTCGGAAATCTTCTCGCGCGAGGTGGCCGAGGCCCACCTAACCGGCCGGCTCCACGTGCATGACCTGGGCTACCCGACGCGCGTGTATTGCTCGAGCCACAGCCTGGAGTATCTGAAGAAGTACGGCCTGGACCTGAGGAACCTGGACACGAAAAGCTCTCCGGCGAAACACGCGCGGACGCTGACGGGCCACCTGAACACGTTCCTGGCGTCGATGCAGGCGTACTACGCCGGGGCGCTGGGCGTGGCGTACATCAACATCATGTACGCGCCGTACGTCGAGGAGATGGGCGACGAGCAGATGAGGCAGGAGGCGCAGCACCTGATCTTCTCGTGCTCGCAATCGGCGTTCAGCCGCGGCGGCCAGACGCTCTTCCTCGACTTCAACATTCACACGGGCGTGCCGGGGTACCTGAAGGACGTTCCGGCCATCGGTCCGGGCGGCCAGTACACGGGCCGGACGTACGGCGACTACGCGACGACGGCGCAGCGCTTCTGCCGGGCGATGCTCGACGTCTGGCGCGCGGGGGACCGTGACGGCCACCTGTTCGCGTTCCCGAAGTGCGATTTCCACATCAACGCCGACACGTTCCGCGACCCGGCGCAGTTGGAACTGCTGGAGTACGCGTGCCAGGTCGCCTCGGAGAACGGCGTGCCGTACTTCGTCTTCGACCGCGACGAGGTGACGCTGAGCGCGTGCTGCCGGCTGCGGACGGCCATCGAAGACCGGTACATGATCCAGCACCCGGAGAGCATGCGTTTCTGCGGGTTCCAGAACGTGACGATCAACCTGCCGCAGGCGGCCTACCGCGCGGGCCCGGGGAATTGGGACGGCCTGATGAACCAGATCGGCGAGGCGATGGACGTCGCGATGCAGGCCCATCTGCAGAAGCGCGAGTTCATCAAGACGATGATGGCCTCGCCCAAGATGCCTCTCTGGCAGATCGGCCAGAAGGCCAAGGACGGCCGGCCGTACATCGACCTCGACACATGCACCTACATCATCGGCCTGATCGGCCTGAACGAGTGCGTCCAGCACGTGGGGGGCGAGGAACTGCACGAGTCGGACGCGGCGCTGAAGCGCGGGCTGTACGTCGTGTCGTACATGTACAGCCGCGCCAAGGCCTACTCCGAGCAGTACGGCTTGAAGGTGAGCCTCGAGGAATCGCCGGCCGAAAGCGCGACGCGGCGTCTGGCGAAGGTGGACATGCGGAACTGGCCGGCCGCCCGCGGCCTGGTGAAGGGCGACATTGAGGCCGATGAGTTCTACTACACCAACTCGATCCACCTGCGGGCGGACGCTCCCGTGGACCTCCTCGTGCGCATCGAGAAACAGGCCAAGTTCCACTCGATGATTGAGTCGGGAGCGATCATCCACGCGTTCGTCGGCGAGGAGTGCCCGCCGGCTTCCAGCATCCTGGTGCTGGTTCGCCGAACGTTCGAGGGAACGATCGCGGCGCAACTGACGATCAGTCCCGAATTCACCATCTGCAACGGGTGCCACAAATGGACGGCCAGACTCCAGGACCGTTGCGACTACTGCGGGAGCGAGGATGTGTACGGCATCGCGCGGATCGTGGGATACTTCAGCCGTATCGCCAACTGGAATAAGTCGAAATTGGGAGAACTGAGGGATCGGCATCGCGGCAACTACGCCGTGACGCCGGTGTGTCCGCCCGCCTCGGCGGCCGGCGAGGCCGACGGGCCCGCGCCGTCGGCCTGTGCGGCCAGGACGGAACTCGGCACGGCCGCCGGCTGAGCCGCGCGCCTACGCGGACACACGATTGGAGGGAGCCCCCTTGCTGACGGTGGAGCCGGGGAGATAAGCCGAAACTCGCCGTCCCGGCTCCCCGTCATTTTTTTGCGGCGCAGGCGTTCCGCCGGAGCGGCGGCGTGCGCCGCCTGACGGGAATACGGCCATGGAAGTCGTGCGGGAACAGGAACAGGCGTATCGCGGCGGTTCGAGCGGCGTCAAGTACTTCTTCCGCGGGCCGCACATTGACTGGGGGATCGTTCTGTTCGCCCCGGGCGAGGAACTCGGTCAGCATCTGCACAACGAGGTCGAGGAAACCTTTTACTTCGTCGAGGGCAAAGGAGGACGCCTGGTGGTGGACGGCCGGGAGCATCCCGTCCGCGTCGGCCTGGCCGTCCGCATCGAGGCGGGCGAGGTCCACAACATCGTCAACGACACCGATACGCCGCTCAAGGCCGTCTTCATCAAGTCCTCCTACAACCCCACCGACAAGGTGAACGTGTGATGGAGACGGCCGCGAGGCCGAGGGGAAACGACAGAGTCCGCCTCAACGAAACGGGAGAGGGAGAGCCATGAGGTTTGAAGTGTTCGGAAAGCCGGGTTGCGCCGTGTGCCAGAGCACCAAGGACAAACTGGCCCATCTGCTGGCGAAGGGGCAGGCGGCCGACGCGATCGGCCTGTCGTTTGTGGACATGAACTCCATCCAGGGCAGGGCGGAGGGCGCGTTCTACGACGTCCTCCACGTGCCGACCACCCTCCTCTGGTCCGACGACGAGGAACCTCTGGCCCGCTGGGAAGGTTGTATCCCGCCGTCGGCCGAGATCAAGACGTTTCTCTCCGGCGTGCGGCAAGTGAGCACGGTGTGAATGCGAACGCGACAGCCCCGCTGCCGCCCATCGCCGGCTATCATCCGACCACGCTGGTCGACTGGCCGGGACGGTTGGCGGCCATCGTCTTCCTGCCGCGATGCAATCTGCGGTGCCCGTTCTGCCACGCCGGCGCCCTCTTGGCCGACCCCGCCGAAACCATTCCGCTGGGCGCGATCCTCGCGCACATCGAATCGCGCGGCGGGTGGATCGACGGCGTGGTGATCTGCGGCGGCGAGCCGACCGTCTGGCCCGGCCTCGCACTCTTGTGCGCCCAGTTCCGCCGCGCGGGCCTCGCCGTCAAACTCGACACGAACGGTACGCGGCCGGACCGCCTGGCCCAACTTCTCGACGCCGGTCTCGTCGATGCCGTCTCCATGGACTTCAAGGCTCCCCTCGACGAGCGCTACCACGCGGCCTGCGGGACGGCGGTGGACCTGGAGGCCGTCGGCCGATCGCTCGACCTTCTCCGGGTCTCCGGCAGCGAGTACGAGTTCCGCACGACCGTCTGCCCCGCCTTCATCGGCGAGCGTGAGATCCACGACATGGGTGAACGGATCGCCGGGGCCGACCGATGGGTCCTCCAGCGGTTCGAGCCGACGCACGCGCTGGATCCCGCGCTGCGCGGCGTCCGGCCGTACGACCCGGCGCAGATGGAGGCGCTGGCCGACATCGGCCGGGCCTACGTCCGACGATGCCTCGTCCGCGGCCAGGCGGAAACCGAGCGCGTCGGCGCCGGATGAGGCTGACCGTTGTTCCCCGGCCCCAAGATTTTGGGGTTCCCGGATGGGTTGACACTGCCTGGGCGGTTTTCTAAACTGGTGGCCGGTCGTGGCACGGAGCCAGGCCGGCCGTTTCCGTTCGGGGGACGCGGTGGCCGAAACCGCCTTTTCCATCCCGTGGGGCCGCTTTTGCTAAAGTCCGATAACTGGGCGCGTCGATACCATGGACGCTCGAGAGCGGGGACCGAATGCGCGCACCGTCTAGCCTGACATCGTGCACGCCGAGGCCGCGCCGTCTCGTGCTCGCGATCATCTGCCTGGCGGGCCTGAGCGTCGCGGCGACGGGACCCTCCTGTCTCCAGCGGGCCGCCAAGGATCAGCCTCGCACGCCGCGCGACGTCCAACTGCCTCCCTATCTGGCGGACACCGTCGGTGAAGTGGCGCGCTTCGCCGGACGCGAATACATTCCGGTTCAAGGGTACGGCTTCGTGATGGGTCTGGACGGGACGGGGACGCGCGTCGTTCCGCCGGGCGTTCGGCAACAGATTCTCGCCATGATGCAGCGTCATGACGTGGACGATCCGGAAGGTCTGCTGGCGAGTCCCGACACGGCGGTGGTTTCGGTGGGCGGCCTGTTGCCACCGGGCGTGGCGGAAGGCGAGGCGTTCGACCTCGACGTTCGGGCCCTCGCGAACACCGAGACGACCAGCCTCGAGGGAGGTTTCCTGATGGAGTGCGACCTGGCGCGAACCGTGGCCGGCCGCACCGGCGAAATGCGCAGCGAACGCCGCGCCACCGGCCGAGGCAGCATCTTCGTCTCGCCCTTCGCCGCTGCAGGAGAGGGAAGCGCAGGCGGCGACCTGCGCGTCGGCCGGATCCTCGGCGGCGGGCGGGCCGTTAAGACGCGCCAGTTCCGGCTCGCCCTCCTCGACCCCTCCGTCCGAACCGCGGACCAGTTGGTCCGCCTCATCAACGCGCGCTTTCCCGGCGCCGCCAAAGGGACGCAGGACCCCGGACGGGTGGACCTGGAGGTTCCGGCCGCCTATCGCGACTCCAAGCCCGAGTTCCTGGACCTGGTGGGCGCGATCTATCTGCGCGAGGCGCCCGATGCCCGCGACCAGCGCGTCAACCTCCTCATCGAAACCCTCGAGGCGGGCCAGGACATGGACCGCGTCGCCGTCTGCCTGGAGGCGTTCGGGTCGTCGATCGTGCCGCGGCTCCGGAAACTGGCCGACCACCTGCGCGAGTCGGTCCGCTTCTACATCGGTCGCATCCTCGCCCGTCTTCAGGACGGCGAGGCGGTCCACATGCTGCAAGGAATCGCGCTGGACGGCCAATCGGAGTTCCAGGAATCGGCGGTGCAGGCGTTGGGTCGGCTGGAGAAGGGCCTCGGCCTGGCGGTGCTCGCCCGCGCGCTGGACGCCAAGAACCCCCGGGTCCGCATCGCCGCGTGGCGGGCGATGCGCCGCGCCGGCCCCGACGCGACCGTCGTCCGCGTCTTCGAGGACCAGTTCGTGCTGAGCGTCGTGCCGACCAAGGCCGAACCGTTCATCTACGTTTCGCGCAATCTCTGGCCGCATCTGGCGATCTTCGGCGACATCCGCGTCCGCCCGCCGCTGCTGGCCGAGACGCGCCGCGTGACGGCGACCGCGCCGGCCGGCGCGGAGCGCACCGTGCTTTTCAC
>JBAUDW010000128.1:0-41318 GCA_049678285.1 Phycisphaerae bacterium | reverse complement strand
GAGGAGACCCGCAGCAATCCGTTCTTGCTCTAATTCTACAACGCTATCTCAACGCAGAGATCGCCCGCCGCGGCGGGTAAACTGCAAGCGCAGAGATAAGATTTTTTCACAACAACTTATCCCGGCGCGCCGGGACCCGTCGGCCCTGGTCGGGCGCTGTTCCGCAGTCACAGGTCGTAGCGCGGGGGGTTATCCCCCGCGCCTTGCTGCGCGGGGCACAAGGCCCCGCGCTAGCATTTTTCCTTTTGACCCCTTGACGGCCGTTCTCTGCGTTCTCGGCGCTCTCTGCATTGAAGAACACAGTGTAGTAGTACTAAGCAGTGCGCAGCGCAAAAAAGCGCGGCCCGGAATGGGCCGCGAGCAAGTCGCTTCGTTCGCCGGACCGACGCCTACGGCGCTTCTTCCTTCAGGATCACGAGGTTATCCACCAGGACGCGGGCGCCGCTGATCTGGAGGCCTGCCAACCCGCTCAGGAGCACCGGGCACCCCGCCTGGCCGGTGTCCGTCCAGGCCACCTGCCAGGCGAGCGGCTCGTCGGTGTCGGTCCGCCACGCCTTCCCGGCCACGCTCACGCCGTCGTCCATCTGCTGGACGCGGATTTTCATCGTGTACCACCACCCCTCGGCAGGCGGCTCGTCCAGATGCATGACCGCCTGAAAAGGTTCCAGAAGGAGCCGCTCGCGGCGCGCCCCCGCCGGGCCGGCGCGCCCCTCCGTCGCCGCGAACTGCTTCACCAGGCGCAGGCGCCGCGGCGACAACTCCAGGATGTAACCCGAATCGTCCGCGCTGCGGCAGGCCACTGCGCCGATCGCGTAGTCGCCGCGCGACGCTTCCACCTTCACGTCCACCTGGAGTGTGTAGTTCCCCCAGTGGGGGCTGCCGGTCAGGAGTTCCGCGCCGACGAGGTCCACCTCGTTCTGCCGGAGTGCCTTGCCGCCCGGAACATCCACGATGTGGAACTCACCGCCCCGGGCCCGCACGAGGGCCCACTCGGCCGGCGTCCCCCGTTCGTACCCTTCGAAGTCCTCCGCCACGAGCCGCAGCGGACGAATCTCCGCGGCCGCCAGTTCCATCCCGAATTCACGGGCCACATAGGACGCCAGCCGGGGGTCCTTCACCCGCTTGAACCGCAAGCCCGCCCCATGCGCATCGCCCAGTGCGTAGCGTGTGAGGTAGCCGGCCGCGAACCAGTACCGGTCGTTTTCGTCCGCCAAGGCCTCGTACTGCCGAATCGCCTCCGCCACGTTCCGGCTCTGAAGCGCCAGATCCACCCGGAGGGCCCGGGCCATCGCGTCCGGCGGCGGTTCTTCCGCCCCGGCCAGCACGTGCGCGGCCTCGGCCGACCGCCCCAGCATCTGGAGGCACCAGACGCGCAGCGCGACGTCCCGGTCGTCCGCGTGCATCGCCGCCAGCGCCTCCTCGTACGCCCCCGCGAGCACCAGCGCTTTCGCGTCCGACAGTCCCTCGGCTGCTTCGCTCAGGCTCAGCGGCGGTACGGCCATCGACGCCAGGAAACTGCATCCCAGCGGTCCCGGCGCGCCGGGAGCGGACCGTCCCGCCGATTCCCCCCGCTGGGCCAACACGCCTTCCACCAGGAACCGCACGTCTCGCGCCTGGCCTGCTTCGCGCGGACGCTGGGTGATGAACGAAACGAGAATCAGGTCGGCGACGCGGTCGGCGTTCGGCGCCGGCCGGGCGAGTTCTTCGCCGATCGCTGCGCGCACCAGCGCCGCCAGCGAGGCTAGTTCATGCACCGACGCGGTGCGCTCCGCCTCACGCGCCAGCCGATCGAGCGCCCCCGCCGGTTTGATGACCCCGGGGACCGGCGGATGAAGGCCGACGATCACCAGCACCGCCGCCGCGGCCGCCACGGCCAGCGGCACGACCCACGGCAGCCAGCGCTTCTGCTGGACCCTCAGGCCGATCGGGTGCCGCATCGGGCGCCCCAGCCAGCCATGGACCCGTGCCCGCCGGTAAAGCGACTCGACCGCTTCGTCCGACAGATCCGCGCGCGAGCGCTCCGCCAGCGATTCCAGCGACGCGGCCAGGTTCCGATGCTGCTCGGCCCTTGCCCGGCAGGCCTCACATTCGCCCAGATGGCGGCGCAGACGGTCCGCGTCTTCCCGCGACGCGGTGCCCCGTTCCAACTCGTACCATTCATGTGCGCGAGGACAATCCATATAAACCCCCTGCTCTTCGCCTCACTTGTATCCGATGACCGCCACGCCCCGACGCGTTTTCGGACGTAACTTCGCACCGCCGATATGCGACCCGCGAGGGCCCCGAACCCCTCCGGCCCATCTGCGAAGTTATACGACTAAGGAGGCGTTTCGTCGGCCGATTCGTCCGTTTTTTTCGCACTTCCCCGCCGGTAGAATTTCCGCAGATAGTCCAAACCGTAATCCATACGGCTCCGGGCGGTGGATTCCGGGCAATCCACGATGGCCGCGATTTCCCGATAGGACAGGCCCTGGAGGGTCCGCAAAACCACGACCTCGCGGTAAGGGACCGGCAATTCGAGGAGGGCCCGGCTCAGGCGCTCGAGTTCCTCCTGCCAGGCGACCCGGCGTTCGGCCACCGGCTCGGCGGGTCCGAGGCGAGACTCCGAGAGGCCCTGGAAATCGTCCAGCACGACGGCCCGCTTTTTCTTCAGGAAGTCCGTCGCCAGGTTCCGCGCGATCGTGTAGAACCACGTGTTGAATCGTTTCGGGTAATCATACAAGTCGGACTTTTCGAGGACGCGCAGAAAGGTTTCCTGCGCGAGCGACTCCGCCTCGGCACGGTTCCCCACGAGGCGATACACGTAACTGGTGATCGGGCCCCGGTAGCGGGCGAACAGGAGGTTGAACGCTTCTTCATCGCGGCGCTGCTGCACGCGGTGCATCAGGTCTTCGTCGCTGACCGTCTTGCCGCCCATCCGCCGCCGGCGCCTCCACCGAAGGTTTGTCAGCCCTGGGTCGCCTGAGCGCCGTCGGCGTCGGCCTCCTCCGGCGGGACGAGGATCCCCATTCGGACGGCCAGCGCCCGCAGACGCTCCGTGATGCCGTATCCGAAACTAAACAAGACCGGCGTCAAAATCAACGTAAAGACGGTTGACACCGCCAGCCCGCCGACCACGACGCTGCCCAGACCCTGGTACAACTCGGTCCCGGGACCAGGCCTCAAGACCAGCGGCAACATCGCCGTGATGCTTGTCAGGGTACTCATAAAAATGGGTCGGATGCGGCTCTCGACGCTGGCGACGATGGCCCGGCGAATCTCCAGGCCGTCCCGCCGATGGAAATGCAGTGCCTGGTGCACCACCAGGATCGCGTTATTCACCACGATGCCGATGAGGATCACGAACCCCAGCATCGTCACGACGTCCAGTTGCGGCGGCGGAATGCCCCGCATCCCGTTGTAGATCGTCACGCCCCACAACATCATGTACCCGCCCACGATGGCCAGCGGCACGCTCAGCATGATGACAAACGGGTGTGCGAAACTCTCAAACAGTGCCGCCATCAACAGGTACGTGATGATGAGCGCCAGGATCAGGCTCCATTTCAGCGCCTGGAGCATCACGTCGAGGTCCCGGGCCGTGCCCCGCAGGTCCACGAGGTACTCCGGCGGGATCGTCCCGTCCTGCTTCAGGGGGTTCAGGATGTCGTTGCGGACACCGTCCAGGATCGCCCCCATGGCCACGTCCGGATCCAGCACGACGGTCAGTTCGACGCTCCGCTGCTGCTCCGTGTGGTCGATGACGTTGAAGCCGGCGGCCAGCTCGACCGGCGCGAGTTCTCCCAGCGGCACCGGGCGGCCTCGGGGCGTCCACACCGGCAGGTTCGCCAATTGCTCGATGTGTTCCCGATACTGGGGCGCCCCGCGCAGGGTCAGGTCCAGTTCGTTCCCGTCCGCCTCGCGGAAGTCGGCCACCTTGAAACCGCTGACGATGGAGCCGACGGCGTAGCCGACGTCGCGCGCCGTCATGCCGGCGTCGGAGGCGCGTTTGCGGTCCACGGTCGGCCGGAGTTCCCAGTTCCCCAGTTTGAAACTCGGGAGGACGAAGTTGACGCCCTGGACGCCGCTTAGGCGCCCCAGGATATCGCCCGCGATGGCGTAGAGGCGATTGATGTCGTCGCCCCGGATGACGACCGAAATCTGCTGGCCGCCCATTATGCCCCGCCGCTGAAACAGGCCCACCTGCGCGACGTTCGCCCGCACCCCCGCGATCGGCTGCCGCATATACGGGCCGTTCACGTCGAACCAGTTCTTAAGAACGAATTGCGGCAGGAAAGGCGGCGGGGTATTCCCCAGGGCCGCGCTGATCCGGGCCACCAGGGCCCGCGCCTCGTCCGCGTCCGCCGCCCGCACCCCGAAAAACATGCGGTCTCCCAGCGTCACGATGAAGAACCGCTCCACGCCCGGCAACTTCTGCACCCGCCGCTCCGCCTCCTTCGCAATCAGAAGGTTATGCTCGACGCTCGACCCCGCCTCGGTGTCCACGAACCCGAAGACGAAGTTGCGGTTCCCCAGCGGCAAGTAGGTGACCGGCGTCACCCTCGCGAAGAAGACCAGGAGGTATCCGAAAACCGCCAGAATCCCCGCGCCGACCCACAACCGCCGGCCCACGCCGCCCATCAGCCAGTGCACCGCCAGCGTCAGCCCGCGCTTGATGATCGCCCCGGACCACGCCACCAGGTCCATCGTCCGCAACCGATCCAGGCCCAGGTACTCGCCTTCGTCCTTGTACCGCTCGTCGAGCCGCAGGCAGAGCCGCGGAAACTCGAACCACAGCCCCACAAGAATCGCCACCATCAGGACGCCCGGAATCACCCCCGGCGTCAGGCCCGCCACCATGCCTTCCACCGGGCCCAGAGGCATCCACTTGGCCGGCGGCGGCACGGCACCCAGCCACGCCAGCACGCCCATCACGAACAAAACCAGGAGCCCCAAACACACCAGAGCCATGAGGCCCGTCAGTCCCACCGTCACCCGCAGGAACCACCGGACGATACCTCGCCGCAGGGCGAACCGCCGATCGCTCACTTCCTTCTTCTCCGTCTCCTTGTGCGTCTGGAGGATCTTGGCGGTCAGCATCGGGATGACCGTCAGCGAGACGATGAGCGAGAGCGAGACGCTGATGGCGATGGCCAACGCGATGTCGCGAAAGAGTTGCCCCGCCTCTTCCTGGATAAGGAGGATCGGCACAAAGACGGCGACGGTCGTCAGCGTCGAGGCGAGGACGGCGCCCCATACCTCGCCGGCGCCGTCGAGGGCGGCCTGCGGGGCCGACTTGCCCATCCGGCGGTGCCGGTAAATGTTCTCCAGCACCACGATCGCGTTGTCCACGAGCAGGCCGACCGCGAACGCCAGGCCCGCCAGACTGATGACGTTCAGCGTCCGCCCCAACATCCACAGGAAAATGAACGTCGAGATGAAACTGATCGGTATCGTCACGAAGATCGTCAGGATGGCCCGCACGTCGCGCAGAAACAGGACCAGCACCGCCCCCGCGAGCACCGCGCAGAGGATCACGTTGGTCTGGAGTTGGCCGATCGAGTGGTCGATGTACTCCGCCTCGTTGTACACCACCGTCATCCGACGGTTCATCCGCGCCAGAACCTTCGCGTTGAGTTCATCCACCTTCTGGTACACCTGCTTGACGATCTCAACGACGTTCTCGCCGGTCTTCTTGTACACCGCAAAAACGATGCCCGGCTGGCCGTCGATCCGGACGTAGGCCTCGGCGTCCTTGAAACTCTTCTGATTGACCTTCACGAGGTCGCGCATGCGCACGTCGGCCATTCCCGGCCGGCGCAGCAGCACGTTCTCGACGTCTTCGGCCGTGCGGAATTCTCCCACCGTCCGAACCACCCAACGGTTCTTTCCCTCCTCGATTCGCCCGCCGCGCGTGTTCGCGTTTTCGGCGGCCAGGATTTGCGAAAGTTCGAGCGGCGTCAGTTGGAACAAAGCCAACCGGTACGGGTCGAACACCGCCTCCACCTGCCGCTCCCGCCCGCCGTACACCTCCACCCGGCTGACGCCGGAAATGCGCTTCAGTTCCGGTTCGAGGACGTCCTCGGCAAACTCCCGCAGGTCGTCCGACGTCTCGCCCTTGCCCTTCAGGCTGATGAAGCAGACGGGATGCGAGAACTGCTCGCCGAAGAACAGGACCGGCTCGTCCGCGTCGTCCGGAAGGTCGCGCACGAGGTTCAACTTGTTGATCACGTCGATCGAAGCCGTGTCCAGGTTCACCCCCCAGTCGAACTCCAGACGCAGCGACGCCGAGTTCTCCGCGCTCGAGGAGGTCATCTCCCTCACCCCCTCGACGGCGTTCAACTGCTTCTCGATCTTGTTGACGATCTCGCGCTCAATCTCCTGCGGCGCCGCCCCGAGGTACCGCACCGTCACGCCGATCACCGGCACCTCGACCTCCGGCGTCAACTGGCGCGGAATCCCCAGGATCGCCACCACCCCGAACAACAGGGCCAGCAGCACCGCCACGATCACGGGCACCGCGTGCCGCACGCAAAATTCGATGAACTTCATTCGCCGGCTCCCGCCTTCTCGGCCGACGCGCCCCCGCCCTGGCCTTCCTTCGGTCGCACCTCAACTGCCGTCCCGGGCGCCATTAGATACGTCCCGCGCACCACCACCGGCATCCCCGCCGAGAGGTGCTCGCTCTGGACTTCCATCAGTGCCCCGTAACCGCCGACGATCTGCACAGGAATCGCCACGGCGAACTGCACCGGCGACGGCTTGACGCCGTACTGTGCCGACTTCGAGGCGATCAGCGCACTACCCTCCCGCGCCGCCTCCTGCTGCCTCTTGGCCTCTTCCGTCGGCGGGGTCTCCGGCTTCGCCGCCGCTCCGGTCGGAGGACTCTCCGACAGCGTGTACACCAGGTCCTGCCCCCCCTGCCGGATCACCGCGTCCTTCGGCACCAGGAGCGCCTCGTGCGTCTCGCCCACCGGCACCCACACCCGCCCCAGAAACCCTGCCGCGATCGTCGCCCGGCCGTCCGCCACCGTGTTCGCAATGTCCACCCGTACCACGGCCGTGTGTGTCGCGTCGTCCGCGAGCGGCACGACCTGCGACACTTTTCCCATGAACTCCTTGCCGCCCAGACCCTCGAACACGACCGGCGCCTCGGCCCCCTTCGCGATCTGGCCCAGGTACCGCTCCGGAACATCCAAGGTCAATCGCACCACCTCCAGGTCCACGATTTCGACCACCGGCTGGCCGGCTTGGAGCCATTCACCCGCCTCGCAGTGTTTCTTCACGACGAATCCGTCGTAAGGCATGGCGATGGTCATCTTGGCCAGCGTGTCCCGCAGTTGCTCGACCGTCGCTTCCTGGGCGGCCGCCCGCCCCCGCGCTTGTTCCACGTCCTCCGCCCGGTATCCGCTCTTGACGAGATCCAGGTTTGCCTGGGCCTCGGCCAGCGATCCCTTGGCCTGCCGATAAGAGGCCTCGACCGATTCCATCTCGGCGGCCGTGCTCGCCCCCTCCCCCAGGAGCCGCTTCGTCCGCGCGTATTCCAATTCCCACTTTTCCAGGCCGGCCCGCGCCGCCGACGCCCGGGCCTCCGCCTCACGCACCTCTTCAGGACGGTAACCTTCCTCGAATTTTTTCAGTTCCGCCCTGGCGGCGACCTGTTGTCCCTCGGCCTGCTTCAACTGGAGTTCCGCGGGCAGCCGCCGCATCTGGCACACCGCCTGCCCCGCCCGGACATAATCGCCCTCGTCGGCCAGCATCTTCTCGACCCGGCCGGCGACCTCGGCCCCGAGGACGCTCCGGCGGCGCGCCTCGACCGTGCCCGCCAGTTCAACCGAACGCCGAATCGTCTTCTTCTGGACCGGCTCCACGTACACGGGGGTCGGCCCAAACTGGCCGCGCGCCGCGCCCGCCCAGGCGACGACCAGCACCCCAGCCGCCAAAATGATTCGCGCCGTGCTCTTACGTTTCATATCCCGCTCCTGCTCGCCGTTTGCCGTTTGTAGTTTTGTCTTCGTCTTTCAATCCGCAATCCGCAATCCGAAATCCGCAATCTTCTTCCCCCCCGTTTCATTTCCCAAAGCCGATTGTTAACAACTGGAAAACACCTCCGCTCATCATACGCCGACCGCTCCCTACCGTCAACCACTCGCTCGCCGCGCCTGCGTCGGCCGGAAACGCCCGTCGGGCCGCCTCCCCACAGACGCCGCAACCCGATCTCTTGACGCGGCGCGACCTGCCCGTCAAGATGCCCCCGGGAACGCGACGGTCGCCAAACCGGCGGAAGGGAGGAGCGACGGCGAGCCCTCTTCCTCGGCCTGTGCACTCGACCGGCTCCCGGCGGCGCTCCGGTCGACCGTTCAGCGGACGATCGATGGACACACGAGAAACCTGCCGCAGCGAAAAAGATTTGTCCCCACAAGCCATCGGACGCTCCACGGCCGTGGACCTCCTGCTCGTCCTCCTCCTGGCCGCGAGCGTCGTCCTCATCGCGGCCCACGGACCCAGCACAACCCACGCCTACGCCCAGGTCTATTGCATCGGATCCATCATCTCCATCACCGAAGGCGGCCACTGGCTTCTGCCCAGCAACCCGGTGCGGGGCCTCTATCGCAAACCCCCGCTCTATCTTTGGCTGGCGGCCCCGGTTCCCAAAGTGACGGGCCTCTACAACGATTTCGTCTTCCGCCTGCCGACGATCGCCGCCTTCCTCGCCGCCGCCGTCATGGTCTACTTCATGGGCCGGCGATGGTTCGGTCCGAACACCGGCCTCCTCACCGCCGCCCTCTGGATCGCGATCGTCCACATGGCCAAACTCGCCTACCTCGCCACGACGGACACGCTCTTCGCCGCCTGCATCCTCGGCTCGATCCTGTGCGCCGACCGGTTGCTCTTTCACCGGTGCCCAGCCCCATCGCGATGGAAATGGGCCGTCGGTTTCTGGGCGACCATGATCCTGGGCGCGCTGACGAAGGGGTGGGGCCTCGTCAACCCCGTCCTCGTCGGCGGGACCGTCGCCTTGGCCGCCGCGCTCGGCCCGGGCTGGCGGCCGCTCCGAATGCTGCGCGGCCGGAGGAACCGTCTGCTCATCGTCCTTTCGCTCGTCCTTCGCCGGTGGAAACGGGCCGCGAGAGCCCTTCACCTCGGCTGGGGCATTCTGGCCCTGGCGTGCGTCCTCGTCCCGCTGATCGCGGCCATGGCCATCGCCGGCAGCGAGGAATTCCGCCAAGTCGTTTACAGAGAGTTCTGGCAACGCCTGACGGGAATGGGTTCCCACCCGCCCCGTTCCACCACCGTTCCAGCCGCCGCCCAACTCTTCTATTATGCGTTCCCGGCCTCCTTCTTTGCTCTGGGGGCGTTGTTCCTCGTGCACCCGCGGCGATGGTTCTCTCGCCGCGGCCCTTTGTGGCTCTCCCTGTGCTGGATTCTGGCTGTCGTCGTCCCCTTCTCCGTCGCGCACGGCTCCCGGCCGGACTACCTGTTGCCGTGCTACGCCGCCGTGGCGCTTATGGGCACCTGGGCCGTCCACTGCCTGGCGGACGCCGAGCACCCGCGGAAGTTTCGCCTCTCGATGGTGAGGCACCTCTTTGCCGCCGCCCCCGTCATCGCCGGCGCGCTGCTGGTGGCGCTGCCCGTGCTCTATTTCCTGAGTCCGCACCTGGCCCATCCGGTCCTTGCGGTGCCGGAGACCGTCGCTCCGGCCACGCGACGGGTGCTGGCGGTGATCCCCGTCTTCGGAATCGTGGTGATCCTGCTGGCGGTGCGTGCGAGTCTCGGGTGGCGAATCCGGCGGCTCGCCTGGCTGGCTGTCCTCGCCCTGCCGGGGGTGATGTTTATCAAGACGCACGTCCTCAGCGAGCAGGCCCGGACGCTGGACGGCGAAAAGATGATCGCCTTCGCCCGGGCGGTCCGACCCATCGTCCGCGACGACGAGTTCGCCGTCTTCCGCGTCGAACGTACCTGCGTCCCACTCTATCTCGGACGTTTCGGCAGGCGGGTCGAAAGTTCTCTCGACCTGGAAGAGGCGTTGGACGGTTCCGACGTCCGGTGGTTTCTCATCTCCGACCGCGGACTTGCCGAGGCCAACGCCGCCTCTCCCAACCCCGCCGGCGCCTATCGCCTCGAATTCCTGGGCGTCTCTTACGCCTTCGATCCCGAGCCCGACCGCTTCGGCGACGTCCGCGTCCGCAGCCCCGAGTCGATCCTGCTCGAGGACCTCGGACGCCTCTATCTCATTGAAATTCGGCGACCCATCAAACTCCCTGAAGTCCCCGTCGGACCTAACACCGGCTGGCTCAGGTACGAGGAACCCGGCGATGACGGTGAGTGACCCGACGCGCGCCCCCCGGACCGGCCGACACCGTTGGCTGGCCCCGCTCGGCCTTGCCGCTCTCTTGGGCGCCCTCTTCTTCTTCCGCCTGGGCGACGACCTGCCTTTTCGCACCCACGAGGCCCTCCTGGCCGTCAGCGCACGCAACATGGTTCTCGACCGGCCCGTGCAACTGGCGGACGGCTCGCGCCCAAGCCCTTACCTCGTCCCGAACTTCAACGACGAGCCGCGCCTCCGAAAGACGCCGCTCCCCTACTGGATGGCCGCCGGCGCCGCCCAATTGACGGGCCGGCTGGACGAATGGAGCGCGCGCTTGCCGAGCGCCCTGTCGGCCCTGGGCACGGTGCTGATCCTGACGGTCCTTCTCGGACACTGGTGCGATCGGCGAACCGCGTTTCTGGGGGGTGCGGCCCTCGCCACGTCGGTCGGATTCCTGATCCTGGCGCGTTCGGCCATGGCGGACATGCCGCTCACCTTGTTCATCACGGCCTCGCTGGCCGCCCTCTGGATGGGCGTTGAGGCCGGCGGCCGGCGACGGTTCGCGTGGTTCACACTCGCCGGCGCCGCTGCCGGCCTCGCGGTCCTCGCCAAGGGACCCGCATGCTTTCCCACCTTCCCGGCCCCCTATCTCGTCGCCGCCGGGATTGTCGTGGCGCGGCTTCTGCGGCCCCGCCGGCCCGAGGAAACCGGACGCGCCGAATGGGCCTGGACCCTGGGCGGCGCCGCCCTCGCGACGGTGGTCTTTCTCGCCATCGCGCTGCCCTGGCCCACCTATGTGGCGCTGCGCGTGCCGGGCGCGGTGGCCATCTGGCGCGCGGAGTCCGTGGGACGCGCCGCGGGCGAACTCGGACGCGAGGAACCGTTCTGGTTCTACTGGCCCCGGCTCCTCGCGCTCGTCGCGCCCTGGACCCTGTTTTTCCTCTGCGGCCTGGTGCTCGCCGTCCGGCGCGCCCGCCGCTCGCCGCCGGACCGCCTTTGGCTTCTCTTCGTGGGCGCCTGGCTGCTGGGGTCGCTCCTGGCATTCAGCCTGGCGGCCGGCAAACAGGACCACTACATCCTGCCGATCTTCCCTGCCGCTGCTGTGTACACGGCCCTGGCGATGCGGCATTTCCTCGCGCCGGCGCCGCCCCGGGCGGACGGGCGCGGACTTCTCATCGTCCACGGCGCTGCCGCCTTCCTCGTCGGCGCGATCGGGCCCCTCGCCTACATCCTCTGGCGTGCATCCCCGACAAGCCTTGTCGCCCTCGGCGTTCCGGCAACCCTCGCCGTGCCCGCCGTCCTCGTTCCCGCGGCCGTCCTCGGCGTTCTCGGAATCGCGGGCGGTCTGGCGGCTCTCGTCTTGGCCACGCGACGCCGGCTGGTCGCCGGCCAGGTGGTTCTCTTCGCCACCTTCGCCGCCGCCTTCCTCTGGGCCTGGCCGACCCTCGTCGGCCCGATGGCCCGGGCCACCACGGCCGCCCAGTTTGCACGCCAGGTCCGGCGCATCGTCCCGCCCGACGCTCCTCTGTTCACCTTCATCGAACCTCACCACAGCGTCGTCTATTACGTCGAGCGCCCTTTGCCCGTCCTCCGCAGCACCAAGGACATCCGGGACCGCATCAGCCAGGGCGAACCCTTTTTCCTTTTCTGCGATGAGAAGGAACCCGGCGAAATCCAGCCCGTGCTCCGCGACGTTCCGGCCCTCACGCCGGTCCTCCGCATGACCAATCCCTATCGCCCCGGTGAAACCTTCTGGCTCTTTCACTGGCCGGCCGACCCGAAGCCCTGACACTCCATCCCCGCCGCGACCGCGCGTAACGGCGCCGCTTCCTGACGGTCGCAGATCGGATGCGCGTAAATGAGCCGCGACCGGCAGACGTAAAGGGTGCGACGACGTGACCCCTCAGAACGAAATCGTCAGGGCCGTGAAAAGGAAATCTCGCGGCTGGCGGTCCAGGAAGGCCTGCCCCGGATACAGCCGGCCGTAGTGCACCGACAGCGACAGGTCCGACAGGATGCGCCACTCGCAGAACACGTCCACTTCCTGCCCGAGGTCGGACGAATCCACACTGGCCGTCGGATCGCTGATTGGGCCGCCCGGATCCGACTTGAAGAGGAAATAGTAGTTCAGGCCCACGTCCAGGCGCCCCAAGGCTTCCTTTTTATTATAGGGCGTCAGCCGGCCCCCCACCCGGACGAACTGGATGTTCGTGAACCGCGCCCCGAGCGCCAGGCCGCTGTTGACGTACCCGAACCCCAGGAACGACGTATCCACCGTCCCGGCGCGGTTGCCCTGGAAAGCATTCGTCGCATTCAGGCGGTCGCCGTCCCCGCTCGCGTAGGCGTATTCGAGGCTCAGCGTCGGGTCCAGCGGATGCTTCAGGTAATGGTCCACCTCGGCGTCGAACGCGAAGCCGCGGACGTGTTCCCGCTGATCGCGGATTTGGCCGTTCGCGGCCCCCCGGCCGAACTCCCACACGCTCTCCAGTTCGTACTTGGTCCGCGGCGCCAGTTGCCCCCGGCCGCCGACGGCGTAATAGTGCGAATCGTACCGGTAATCCTGGGCCGCGTTCTCCGGCTTCTCCTGCGACCAGTCGCGCTGGAGGACCCAGTAGGCGTACGGCTCGTGGCGCGGAATGCCCTTGTAGCGGACCTCGGACCCGTAGAACGTCCGACGCGAACGCGTGTAGCCCGGAACGCTGCGGTCGATGTTGTCCTGGCTCTCGATGTTTCGGCCGGCGAAGCCCGTAAAGCCGATTTGCCCCGTGTCGACCGTGAAAAGCCCCGCATCGAGCACTTGGCCGAGCGCCAGCCCCCGCCCGAACTCGATGTACTGCCGCCCGCCGCGGGCCTGCATCTGGAACGGCCACTTGGCGCCCCAGTACTTCTCCGCCGCCCGCGTGACGTCCAATTCGTAGTACCCGACCTCCAGGTTCATGCCTTCCAGGTCGTGCTGGCGGAATGCCCCGGCATCGCCGTCCGACCAATCCGTGTACGCCAGCCGGCCGCGGGCGAAGATCCGATGCACGTCGTCCAGCGTGATCTGCGTCCACAGCCGAAGGTCCTGGACCGTCAGGCTCGCCTCTTCGTTGTTCGTGTCGTTGAAGTAGGTATAGGAGGGGATGTACATGCCGCCCCATTCGACGAGGGCGGGCTGCTTGGCCGGAACGGCCCCTTCGAGGCGCTGGCGGACCTCTTCTTCGAAAAAGTACGTCCGCTGGAACACTCGCTCGGACGGCTGAGGCGGCTGTTGGGCGCCGGCGACCGGCGCCAGAAGGGCCACGCACGCCGTTGCCGCCGTCACGAGGTGCAATAGCCTCATCCGCTGTTGTCCTTCGCCGACGGTGGCCCCCCCCTCCAGTGACCGTTACGCTAGCGAATCCGCCCCCCGGCCGTCAACGAAAAACCACGACCCCGACCGCAGCACAAAAAAGTGGCAACGTCCACGGGTGCCACCGATTGCTTGTCAATCGGTGCGGGAGGTGTGGGGCGCACGGTTTGACAAGCAAACCGTGGCACCCCGCTGGGCAAAGAGGTGCCACTTTTTTGTGCTGCACCCACCGCCGAACGCCCTGCCGCCCTCTCGACGCGCGAGCCGCGACCCTCAGGCGCCGCCCTTCTCCATCGGAGGAACGGAGCGCCGCTCGCGGTAAATGAGCGTCAGGTTCCGAAGATAGATGATGGAGCCGAGGCTCTGGCCCAGGATGAAAATCGGGTCGGCGCGGACGATGGCGTAAACCAGAAGGCCCGTGCTGCCGAACAGGCTGAAGTACCAGAACGCCAGAGGAATGACGCTTTTGCCCTCGCGCTCGGAGACGATCCACTGGACGATGAACCGGGCCGTGAACGCCAGTTGGGCCACCAGCCCGAACGCCGCCCACCAATCCAGTTTCGAGAGGAACTCGCTACCCATGGTCGCGCTCCCATTCCGTGACGCGGTACCGGATCGTACGCCGCTGCATCCATCGGACGGCCAGACAATCGCGCAGGGCCTTGAAGACGCGGTTCCACACGCCGTACTTGGCCGTGCCGGCGGCGCGCGGCCGATGATTGACGGGAACCTCGGCGACGCGGTAGCCCTCGAGTTTGACGAGCGTCGGCAGGAACCGGTGCATGCCGTTGAAGAGTTTCAGGCGAGCGATGCACTCGCGGCGAAAGACCTTCAGGCCGCAGGCCGAGTCGTGAATCCGTTCGCGCGTCAGCCGGTTGCGGACGCCGTTGGCGATCTTCGTCGAGACGCGCCGCAGCCAGGGGTCGTTCCGCCGGGCGCGCCAGCCCGTGGCCATGTCGCATTCGTCCGCCTCCAGCATCGCAAGCAAGCGCGGGATCTCCGCGGGGTCGTTCTGTCGGTCGGCGTCGAGGGTCGCAACGAAGGTTCCGCGTGCGGCGCGCAGGCCGGCGTCCAGCGCGGCCGTCTGCCCCGAGTTCCGCTCCATCGCGAGAACCCGCAGCGCAGGGACCTCGCGCATCAGCGCCCGCAGAACCTCGGGCGAGCCGTCCGTGCTCCCGTCGTCCACGAGGATGATTTCGTACCGCTTCCCGAGGGGCGCGACGGCCTCGAGGATCTCGCGGACGAGGGGGCCGAGGTTCTCGGCCTCGTTGTAGGCCGGCGCGACGATCGAAAGGTGGATCCCGCCGCCGTCAGGACCGGCCATGGCGCTTTCCCTTTCGCCGGTACGGCGCGTACGTCGGGTCGTCGGTGCGATAGGCTTCGTTAATGTCCATGACGCTTTCCAGCAGCGGCGGCGCGAAGCCGCGCTCCGCCGACAAGCGGAGGATCGCGCTCACATCCTTCGGCAAACACTTGCCCGAGAACCCGCGATTGTCGGGATAGACGAAGGTGTGGTCGCGGCTGATGCGCGGGTCGGCGAGCCGGATCTCGCGCAGTTCGTTGTAATCCACGCCGTGGGCGCGCGCGATGTCGAAGAACTCGTTGCAGAAGGTGACCTTGACGGCGTAGAAAGAGTTCTCCATGTATTTAGCGACCTCGGCGGTGCGGCTGTCGGTGAAGTAGAATCGCAGACGAGCGTGGTACACGCGTTTGTAGAGGTCGGCCACGGGCGAGGTGTCCTCGATGGGACCGCCGAGGATGATGAAGTCATGCTTCGAGGAGTCGGCGAGCGGATGGGCGGCCGTCTCGCCGATGTACTCCGGCTGGAAGACGATGCGCTTCCCGGTCCGCTCGCGCAGGCGCTCCGTCGTGCCGGGCGCGACGGTCGAACGCAGAACGATCAGGGGGGTCGTGATCCACTCCACACACTGCTCGACGATCGAGGTGTCGCACGAACCGTCCGCCCGCACCGGCGTCGGCACGCAGATGAAGACGACCTCGCAGGCGTTGATGCGGGCGCGGTCGGCGTCGGTCGCGCCTTTGTCAATCGTGACGACCTCGCCGGGGAGGAAGAGGCGGCACATGCTCTGGCCGACGAAACCCTCTCCGACGATTCCGATTCTCGGCTTGGTCATGCCGCTCGCTCCTTGTGTTGTGCCGCTGCTCGGCCCCAAAGCGCGGCATTATATATAAGCGAAGGCCCCGCCGAGTTCCATGAAAAGGTTGCGCCGGCGGGCCACCGGCAACACACAAGGCGGAACGCGGAAGAGGTAATGCAGCATTTCCGGGCGATGATGCAGGCGGCCGAGAAGGACGGAGCGACGCGCGAGGAGATTCTGGAGGTGTGCGGGGTGGCCATCGCGATGGGCGGCGGTCCGTCGTACACCTACACGGTCCCGGCGCGCCGGGAGTGGACGCCCTTCAGAAGAAAGAATGAGGGCGCGGGGGAAGGTTTTTTGAGAAACTTCGCCCCACGAGCCGGGCTAAAAGGGTATACTGTCAAAGCATGGCGGAGGCGCGGGAGAAGGTCACCCGCCGCTCTCGCGGGGCGGGCTCACCGGCGCAAGAAAAAATCAACGGTGCGCGGCCTCGCGAACCGATAAGGCCAAAGAGGGAGATCGCGAGAACCAGGAGCCGCATCCCGGACCGCTCGGACCGCTCGGACCGTCGGCCCGGCACGCCGCTCCGCAAGTCGTGGGAGGAACCGCCAGGAAACCGGAGCACAAGATCCTGGCGGTGCTCGTCGTTGCGGCGTTCGGGGCGATTCTGGCACCCGACGTGTCGGCGGACCGCATCACCACCACCTCCGGCCAGACGTTCACGGGCAAGATCCTCGAAGAGACAGCCGAGTCGGTCGTCATCCAGACGATGAGCGGGACGTTCCCGGTGCCGCGCGCCACCATCAACACAATCGAGAAGGAGGGCGGCGCGGAGGCAGCAAAGATCGTGCCGGCGGTGGTGGATCCGGCGAAGGCGCCGGAGGCGTTCGAGGAGGCGAAGACGGCAGTGGCGGCGGGCGACTGGGTGCGCGCGGGGAACCTCCTGGAAGGGCTGCTGAGACTGGACTCGGGGTCGTTCCCGCAGGAGAACCGTCTGGCGGCCAGCGCGGCGCTCGTGACCTGCTACCTTCAGATCAAGGACGCAAAAGGGGCAGCCGTGGCACTGAGGCTGCGGGCGAACCTGGTAGCGTCGGAGACGGACAAGAAGCGCCTGATCGCGCCGGCCGAGGCGCTCGAGGCGAGCGGCACACCGGCGATCGGCGACATAACGGTCGGCCGGTACGAGGAAGCGATCGAGGTCGGCACGGAATGGAAAGCCCGCCAGATCTTGGAGCTCGCGAAGCAACTGGGAGCGGGCGCGACGGGCCTGAACGCGATGGACCGCCTGGAGCGGTCGGCCCGGACCGCGCTGGAAAAACTGGACGAGGCGGACCTCTATGTGCCGGGGTTCGCCAAGGCCTATCGGACGGAAGTGCTGACAACCCTGGCGGACAACATCATGGATGCCGTGCGCCGGGCGGTGGAGATCTGCACGGAAGATCGCAAGGACTTGAGCCGGTACTGGCAGACCAGCGCGTACGGTACCAAGGCGGCGATGGAATGGAACGAGAAGGCAAGCCGGTACCTGGCGATTCGTCAGGCGGCGGAGGATGGGCTCAAGAATCTGAAGCCGTTCGGCGACAAGTACGAGACGCCGGACCTGTACAAGGAGCGCGAGCAGACGGTCACGGACCTGCTGGCGAAACTGGACGACCTGAAGTACCACGAGAAGCGCCAGGGGATGAAGGAGCGGTACCGGATCGCGCTTCGGAAGATCGGGGGCAATTGAGCGACCCCGGCCGGTCGGCGAAGTCCGCGGGACGGGCGGGCGACAGCCGAAGCGCCCAGACCAGGTGCAGCAGTCCTCCCGCCGCCACCACGAAGAACAGAACCGTCAGGCCCAGGGTCTGCGCAAGCCAGGCGCCCGCGAACGGCAGGAGCGTCAGTGGGCTCGTCACGCTGTTGAGGAAGCCGACGTAGGAGATGCGCCGGTGTGGGGGGGCGCGGCCGATGAGGAACCGGTTGCCGCCAATGACCGACCCCTGAATGGCGGCGCCGATGGCGACGAGGGCCAAGAGATAAAGGCAGAGCGGCAAGTCGAGCGCCACGTCGGCCAACGGAACGTGGAGGCGAAAGGCGGGCGGCAACAGCGGCGCCAGAAGCATCCGCAGGGGACCCGCCGTCCAGCCGAAAGCGCGAAGAAGCGGCGGTCTCGCGCCGCGAGACCGCCGCCGAACTGTTGTCACGCCCGCGATTTACCTGCGCCTGCGACTCAGGACAAGCCCCGCGCCGCCCAGGCCGAGGAGGACGAGCGTCGCCGGCTCGGGGGTCGTTACCGAGCCGCTGCCTTCGTTATCTTCACCGATGCCTTGAACGTGTGCGACCGTGAGAAACGGTCCCTGGCCGCCGGCAGATGTGCTCAGAACGTTGAACGACTCCGCCTTCAGCGTGCCGCCGCTCGAAAGGGTTACGGTGTATTGGATGGACTCACCGGCGCCGAAGGTCTGGGTCGCGTTCCCGGCATAATCAAACGCAAATTGAATATCATACATGCCATCGCCGGCGGCTTGATAGGCGTTTGTGCCCTTGTTAATCGCCGGATCATTAAAGGTTCCCGTTGTGCCGACCTTGGTGAACGCAAGGTTCGCGGCGCTGAACGCGGAGTCCAGATTCAATAGCCATTCTTTGACCTTTTCGTCGGCCGTGAGGTTCGTGGCGGCAAGGGTAAGCGTAACGATGCCGTCCGTGTCGTCCGCTCCGTCGTCAATCGTGACGGTAAGCCAGGGAGGCGGAACGGTCCCTGCCGGAGGCGTGGCACCGCTGTACTCCACCACCAGGCCGAAGGTGATGACGGAGCCCCGGGCACTGCCCACGAACGCAAGAACCAAAACTAACATGCTGCCCAGTGTCTTTGCTGCTGCTGCTGCTTTCATGTTCCTACCCCTCTCCTCTATCCCCCCTCAAAACGTGAAAGGTCGATTCTCCTTCCCCGGACCTTCCGGTTTTTCGTGCTTGCCCTCGGCGCCGCCGGACCCTTCCGACCGCGCGCCGGCTCACTTGTCCACTAAGTTTGCCACTCCTGGGAGATCGGCCTGCGGGGGAAAAAGGCGTTGGGCGACGGTGGCGAAACCGCTGTTTCCTCGCCGCCGCGCAAACCGGAATACCTATCCCAACCTGCCGTGGCCGTACGGGCCACACCCCTCTGCGTTGTTGGTTCCCGCGGGAAAAGCCCAACCCCCGGCTCAATCCCGAGAACCGGAGCCTTCGCCGGCTCCCCTCCTTACCTCCTTACCGCTAACCCCCTCAAAACAAAGAAAGACCCGAGGAGTTTACCCCCACGATCCTTCGTTCATCCGTGATTCAGCCCCAGGAACGCCAACCCCTTGCAGTCCCCGGGTCCGAACTTTCTCTAATATACATCAAAACGGACAAAAGTCAAGCGACTTACTTAGGTCCTCTGGTCACCCCCAAGGGCTCAGTAGCAACCCCTACTGCCTGCCGCGGCGAAGAACCAGCATCGTGCCGAATCCGACGGCCAACATGCCGAGCGTCGCCGGCTCGGGAATGGTCTGGCACGACGGGTAGGCGCCTGTCAGGCCGCCGGACACTTTGTTCGGCCCGTACTTGGCAACCACGACGTTATCGAAGGTGCCGTACTCGGGAAGGATGTTGGCGTAGAACCAGAACTGGCCGGTGCCCTTTTTGCCCGGTTCGTCCCCAAGGTCGTACGGCTCCCACTTGATGAGAGGCGCGGTGAGGTTGACGCTCGGGTCGCCTTGGGGCTCGAACATCCCCTCGTATGAAACGGTGAAGACAACGGGTTGGCCGGGGCTCCAGCCGTCCCCCGTCGAGAGGCCGTCGTACGGACCGCCGATTCCGGTGTCGAAAACGATCTTATGATCCGGCTGCGTGCAGCCGGGTTTCAGGATGAGGTCCCAGTGTCTGAGGCCCTTCACCAGGTTCCAGGTCGCGTCGTAAGTGTACTTGTACCACCCGGCGTAGTCGCCCGCCGTGACCTTTTCAGCGGCACCGGTGGCGGAGATGAGGCTGGCCTCCGCCGCCGCCGACCACACCAGCGCGCCGGCGAGTACGACGAGCGAGGCCAAGATCGCATACACCGTCTGTGTCTTAGGGCTTCTCATGTTCGGATTCTCCCGACTCCCGTAGGGTTTCCCGAGGGGGTGCGCCAGCCAACGGTAAGCCTACGGATGGGGAGAGGAAGTCAACGCAAACGCCGAGAACGCGGTCCGGCGGGGATATGGGAGGCCTTTCGCGGGGGTCCGGCGATGCGCATCACCGGGAGAATCCGCACGATTTTTTCGGCCGACGCGGCGCCGGGCGGACGAGGCTCAGGCCCGCTCGGCAACGGCGGAAGCGATCGCCAGGTCTTCAGTGTGCGTGATGGAAAGGTGCCAGGCGGTGATGCCGAGTTTGGCGGCCTTTTCGGCCGCGCTCCCGTGCAGGACGACGGTCGGCCGGCCGCCGGGCTCGTTCAGGATTTCGATGCCGGGGAACGTCACGCCCTCGCGCCAGCCCGTGCCGAGCGCTTTCATAACGGCTTCCTTGGCGGCGAATCGGCCGGCGAGGGTCTCCTCGAACCCTTTCTTGCGGCGGCGGGCATACGCCACCTCCGCCTCGGTGAACGTCCACTCGAAGAAATGGTCGCCGTGGTCGGCGACCATCCGGCGAATGCGGGCGACGCTGCAAAGGTCGATGCCGTGTCCCACGATCATGCCGATGAGGATACGCCCCGCCGCCCGAGCGACAAGATAATTCGGCCAATCGACGTCGCTGGGGTGTGACTAAATTTTCTGGCGAACGTTAGGTCTTTGTAGCGCGGGGCTTTACGCACCGCGCGGTCCCGGCGCGCCGGGACGGCATGGGCAGCGCGGGGGATGAACCCCCGCGCTACACGGACGAGATAACGCCAACCTTCGGAATTGGGTCACGCCAGAAAATCTAGTCACACCCCGTCGCTGCGCGAAGGGCTTCGCAGCGTGGACATCGGCGGCCCGCGCCGCTATAGTACCCGCCGAAGAATCCTCAAGCCGAGACGAGGGCAATGGACATTCTCCGGGACCTCACGCCCGCCCAGGCCGAGGCCGTCCAGCACGGCGACGGGCCTCTCCTCGTCCTCGCCGGCGCCGGGAGCGGCAAGACGCGCGTCATCACCCAGCGCGTCGCGCACCTGGTGCGCCACGGCATCCCGGCCCACGCGGTCCTGGCGATCACGTTCACGAACAAGGCCGCCGGAGAGATGCGCGAGCGGACCCTCGCGCTTCTGGCGGACGAGCGGCCCCCCTGGGTCAGCACCTTCCACAGCTTCTGCGCCCGCATCCTGCGGGAGTACGGCGAGGTGGTGGGCGTGGATCCGCGCTTTACGATCTACGACACGGCGGACCAGGAGACGGCCATCAAGGGGGCGCTCGCGCAGCTGAATCTGGACCCGACGCATTTCGCGCCGGCCAAGATGGGCGAGATCCTCAGCCGCGCCAAGAACCGTCTCCAGCGCGCCGCCGACTTCGCCGCCGCAGGGCCCGACAACTGGACCCAGGGCAAAATCGCTCGGATTTACGAGGCCTACGAGGGCATCCTGCGCGAGGCACACGCCCTGGATTTCGACGACCTGCTGCTCGAAGTCGCGCTCGGCCTCAGGGACAACGAGGAGTTCCGCGGCCTCCTCACCGACCGCTTCCGCTACATCCTCATCGACGAGTACCAGGACACAAACCACGCCCAGTACGTCATCGCGCGGGACCTGGCGGGCGAGCGCCGAAACCTCTGTGCCACGGGCGACCCGGACCAGTCCATCTACGGCTGGCGCGGGGCGGAACTCGGCAACATCCTCGACTTCGAGAAGGATTTCCCCGACGCACGCGTCATCCGACTCGAAAAAAACTGGCGGAGCACCAAAACGATCCTCGCCGCCGCCTCCGCCGTCATCCGCTACAACATGAGCCGAAAAGAAAAGGAACTCACCACCGACAACCCCCTCGGCGAGCCGATTGAGATCGTCGAAACCGACGACGCGGAGGCCGAGGCCGACGCAATCGTCCGGCGCGTAGCCGCCCTCCGCGCCGAGGGCCTGGCGTACGGCGAGGCGGCGGTGTTCGTCCGCACGGTCGCCCAGACGCGGGCGCTCGAGGACGCCCTTCGCCGCGCCCGCCCCCCGATCCCGTACGAGATCGTGCGCGGCACGTCGTTCTACGAACGCAAGGAGGTGCGGGACGTCCTGGCGTACCTGGAGGTCGTCCACAACCCGAACGACATGGTGAACCTGGGGCGGATCATCAACACCCCGCCGCGGGGCATCGGAAAAAAGACGGTCGAGGCGGTCGAGGCGTGGGGGAAGCGCGAGGGCGTGGGCCTGCTGGAGGCGTGCCATCACGCCGCCGACATGGCGGATTTGCCGTCGCGCGCGCGGGCCGCCGTCAAGCACTTCGCCGACCTCATGGACCGCCTGCGCGAGAGGCGCGACGGCAGCATCCGCAAACTTCTTGAGGCGACAATCGCCGAGACGCGCTACGCTGAGTGGCTGGGTGAGGAGGAAACGGACCGGCGCGCGAACCTCGATGAACTCGTGACGCTGGGGGCGCGGCACGACGCCCTCCAGGCCGAGGAGCCGGACCTCGCGCGCGGCCTCGAAGGATTCCTCGAAAGCGTGAACTTGGCGAGCGACCAGGACGGGTACGAGGAGTCGCCCGACCGCCTGCCGCTCATGACGCTCCATGCGGCGAAGGGCCTCGAGTTCCCGGCCGTCTTCATCGCGGGGTGCGAGGAGGGTCTCCTGCCGCACGAGCGCTCCAGCGAGAGCCAGGCGGAAGTGGAGGAAGAGCGGCGACTTTTCTTCGTCGGCATGACGCGGGCGAAGAAATGGCTCGTTCTAACGCACGCGCGGTTCCGCCTGATACGCGGCCGGCCGACGCGATGCGTCCGCAGCCCGTTCCTCGCGGAACTTCCGCCTGAAACCGTCCGACGCGCGGATGAAACGACGGGAACGCAGCCGGCGCCCCTCGGCGAAGGACGCGGATACACGGGGCCCGGGGCCGACCGGACCACGCCGGACGAGACGGACCCGGAAACGGGCCTGGCGGTCGGCGAACTCGTACGCCATCCGACGTACGGTCTGGGGCGCGTGCGGCACTTTACGATCGGAGGCGGGCATCGGCTCGTCCGCATCCACTTCAACACGGTGGGCGAGAAACTGCTGGACCCGCGCCTGGCGCGCCTCGAACGCGTCGCGAGGGTCTAGGCTCTGTGTGAGAAGTGGCGCGGCGGCCTTCCCAGCCTGCCCGCCGTAGGTAGGGGCCGCCGCGAAGCGCACAGGACGGCTTCAAGGGAGCGAGAAATCGCTTGACCTGCACTACGCGAAACTGGAAAAAGTGGCCTCGGCCTGAGGTATCGAGCGTAAAGGGACCACGGCAAGCCATCTCGGCCGAGCAGGGTTGTGGGACGGCTGATGGACGAACGGAAAGAAAGGTCTCCGATGACCAGAAAAAAATACTTGTACGAAACCGTCATCGACGCATTGAAATTGCATTCTTCCTACGAGATCCCCCGGTTGGAGCTCCCGCGTGCTAAACGCCGCTTGGTCGTTGGGAGCGGCAACGCCTTGCCCACGGCTCGGATCATCTTTCGAGACGAAGACGTGATATTTGCAGATGAGGGCCAGTACCGCGACGCCTTGAAACGTACACCAACGATAAAGAGTGCCGTTGTCATCTCCGCCTCCGGGGAGAAGGATGCCCCCCGCATCACCCGCGACCTCAAACGACGGGTCAAGAGTGTCTTCCTGCTGACGTGTAACCAGAATTCCCGCGCGGCCCGCATGCTGCCCAACCACGTGAGGGTAACGAAGGCCTTGGAGGAGGAGCCTCACACGTACAATACATCCACCTACATGGGGATGATGCTTCTTAAGACACGCGAGAACCCCAAGCGGATACGGAGTCACCTGGAGAAAATCGTCGCCCCGCGTGTTCCCGACATGTCCCGTTACGACGCCTTCTATTTGATCGTCGAGCCACGGTTCGATCCCCTTCGCGAGATGTTCGTGACAAAGTTTGACGAACTTTTCGGTCCCATGCTCAGAGGACGGTGCTATACGCTGACCCAAACGCACCACGCCAAAACGCTGGTCCCCTCACCGCACGAACTGTTCATCAGTTTCGGTTGCCCTAACCGAGCGTTCGGCTGTGCGGATGCGCGGTGGAACGTACCGCTGTTCGAGGGAGCATCCTACGTCGCCATGATGGCTATCGGGTACTACGTGATCGGACACATTCAGGCCCAGTTTCCCCCCTGGTTTTTTAACAACGTGGATCATTACAAAACGCTCCAGAAAAGGCGTTTTAAGTGAAGGGCAAAGCGATCAGGCCGTGAGCGGGGCAAATAGAAGCAGCGCTTCCGCCTGGCTAAGCCGAGTTGATGCCGCAAGGATGGCCATCAATACTGACAGCCCCTCTGGCGCCAAACGAGCATACAACCAGCCGGGCGTCGAGGCCGGCAAGGAGGCCACGCGCGCCCTGATGGGCGCCGAGGGGACCATCAAGAACCCGGCCGCCAAGGGCCTCCCGGCCGACGCCGCTACCTACGCCGCCCTGCGCAAACGTATCGAAGGCAGATGAGCATCGTCAGGGCAGTCGCGCGGCGGGTGGCATGCCCACCCTGTCTGGGTGGGCATGCGGCGCCAGCGCATGCTCACGCAAAGGCACAGCGTGAGCATGCCACCCCGTACGCTCGGAGACGGATTGAGGCTAAGAGAATGCTAACCGAGCCGACAAGCGCCGAGCACGCGCGGATCTTTGTCTTCCTGGCCTGCATCGTTGCGGCCAGCGTCGGCGGGTACGCGCTGCGGCGACTGGGCTGGGCGAAGCGCGAGTGGGCGCCGCGCCTGATGAGCGCGGCGATCATCGGCTGCGACGCCCCGATCGCCTGGCTGGCGGTCTGGTACCTCACCATCCAGGCCGACGTGTGGAAGGTCCCCGTCGCCGGCGCGATCGTCGCGGTGGCGACGAGCCTCGCGGGTCTCGAAATCGGCCGGCGCCTGCGCCTGCCGCTCCAGGACCGGGCCGTCTTCGGCCTTCAGGGCGGCATGGGGAACGTCGGCTACACGCTGGGCGGGGCCTTGTGCTTCGCCCTCTGGGGCATCCAGGGCCTCGCCCTCGAGCAAATGTTCTGCATGATGTGGCCGTTCTTCGCGTTTCTGTTTTGCTTTCCGATCGCGCGGCACTACGGGGAGCAGGCGGCGGGTTCGCCCCTCGGGCCACGGCCGCCGGCCTGGCGCTACGCCGCCGGCATCCTCCTGCGGAGCCTGACGGACTTGAGGAGCCTTCCACTCTATATGATGACGCTGGGCCTCGTGCTGAACGTGCGCGGCGTCGCGCCGCCGGAGGCCATCCGCCGGTGGCGCGTCATCGACGGCCTGATGGTCCTGGGGATTTTCCTTCAGTTCGGCAGCGTGGGGCTGACGGTCCGGGTCCGGCGACTGGCCCCGTTTTGGAAATTGGCGCTGGGAACGAGCGCGCTGAAGTTTCTCGTCAGCCCTGCCCTGATGCTCGGCGCGGCCCTCCTCCTGGGCCTCTCGGGCGTGCCGCTCTATGTCTGCGTCCTGCTGGCGGCGATGCCGACCGCCCTGTACTCGGTTCTCATGGCCAACATCTTCGGCCTGAACAAGGACCTGGCGAACGCGACGTTCATCCTGACGCACGCCATCTGCCTGGGCCTGGTGCTGGCGGTGATTGTCGTGTGGGGAGCAGGCGGCCTCAGAGCCCTCGTCGGCGGATGAAAGCCGGGCTCCGCCCTTGACGGACGCCGCGGCGGGCCTACGATGATGACGGGGCACGAACGGAGGAGCCTGGCGATGCGGTTTGCCCGCTGGTGCCTGATGACCCTCGTGGGAGCCCTTCTAGTCCTCGTCACCGTGTGCGCCGGCTGCAAGCCGGGCTGAGGCTAGCCCGCCCGAGCGGCCACGGCGGCCGCTCACCCAACCGAAGGATATCCATGGCCCGCCTCTCGATACGGATACTCCCGGCGCTCGTCGGCCTTGGGATGGTGCTGGCCGGTTGCAGCGGACCGGAACCGCCGCCCGCGGCGGAGAACCCCGCAACGGGTGAACGCTTTACCTCGCCGGCCCCGCCCGCGCCGAAGCCTCCCGCGCCTCCCCGCGACTACAAGGCCGTCGCGGTCTTCGTCGCCCTCTGCGACAACGCCCACCAGGGCATCGTGAAGGTGCCGGCCGCGCTCGGCAACGGGCAGGACCCGGCAAACAACCTGTACTGGGGCGCGGCGTACGGCGTGAAGACCTTTTTTGCGAAGTCGCCGCACTGGGCGGCCGTGCCATGCATCGGTCGGTTCAAGCATGATGCCGTCCTGGAAACGTGCGGGTTCGAGAGCCGGGGACCCGGCCCCACCGTGTACGTTGCTTTTCACGCTTACGACGGCGCCCGGATGAAAGAGGCCCTGACGGATTTCCTCGAGGCCGCGGCGGGAAAGAACGGCGACCTCGTGGACCTCGTCTGCTTCGTCGGCCACAACGGGCTGATGGACATGCAACTCGCATCGTACCCGTCGCCGATGGGCGAGAGGCATCCCGCGGCCGTGGTCCTTGCGTGCAAGAGCCGCTCCCACTTCCTCGAGCCGCTCCGCAAGGCGGGCGCTCAGCCGCTCGTCACGACGACCGGTCTGATGGCGCCGGAAGCGTACACGCTGGACGCGATCATTCGGAGTTGGGCGGCGGGCGACCCGGCCGAGACCGTCTGCCGAAACGCCGCCGCCGCCTACGCCGAGTACCAGAAGTGCAGCGTGCGTGCGGCGGAGCGGTTGTTCGCAGCCGGTTCTTAGGAACCGGCCGGCGCGTTGCGAATCCGCAGAGTCGCTTCCGATTCCGGAGGCTTTGGTTGACGGCGGGCATCGGTCAGTCGTAGAATAACGGGTGGCCAGCGTTTCCCGGAAGGGGTCCATCATGGCAAACGAAACAGCCGGCAAGTACAAGATCCTCGTCGTGGACGACGATGCGGATATCCTCAGCACGATGGCTCTGGCCCTGGGGGAACTGGGGCAGACGATCCTGACGGCGAGCGACGGCCAGCAGGCGCTCGACACGATCGAGGCCGAAAAGCCCGACATCGTCGTCCTGGACATTATGTTGCCGAAGCGCGGCGGCTTCCTCATCCTCCAGCGGATCAAAGGCAACCGCGAGATGAAGGGCAAGCGGCCTCTCGTCTGCATGGTGACCGGCACAGGCGGCCAGCGGCATCAGCAATTCTCCGAGCAACTCGGCGTGGACGATTATCTGGCCAAGCCTTTCCCCTTGGACAATCTGATCGAGATCGTCCGTGGATTCGTCCAGGTCCTCGACGCGGGGATCGAGGACGCCAGGTAGGAGCACGAACATGACGTGGCACCTGACACGACGGACATTTCTGCGGGGCGTTGGCGCGGCCGCGTGCGGGGCGGCGGCCTCTCTCGGCAACGAAAGCCGCGCGGGAGAACCGCAGGCCGAAAAGATGCGGGCCCGCCTGCATCCACAGGCCGACGCGTGGAAAGGACGCATCGGCCTGGCGCAGAAAGCGGCGGACCCCGGCGCGGGTGTCCAGACGGCCATCGAGAAGTTGTGCGGACCGGACGGCGTGCGCACGTTCGTCCGGAAGGGCGACCTCGTGGTCATCAAGCCGAACATGTCGTGGCCCCAGCCGCCCGAAATGGGCGCCAACGTCCACCCGGACATCGTCGCGCGCGTGGTCACCCTGTGCCGCGAGGCCGGCGCTCGGCAGGTCAAGGTCTTCGACAACACCTGCGGCGGGGCGCCCGCGCAATGCTACGAGTTCAGCGGCATCGAAGCGGCGGCGCGCGGCGCCGGCGCCGAGGTCGTCGTCTGTGCCGGCCACCGCTTCCGGACGGTGCCATTCGACGACCCGCGCGTCAAAAGCCTGAAGGAGTGGCCGATCTACGAGGATGCCCTGGCGGCCGACGTCTTCATCAACATCGCCGTCGCCAAGGTCCACAATGCCACCCGCGTGACGCTTATGATGAAGAACCTGATGGGCACGCAGGGCGGGAACCGCGGCAAAATGCACCAGGGCATCCACCAGAACCTGGCGGACCTGAACGTCATGATCCGCCCGACCTTCAACATTCTCGATGCCACGCGCGTCATGATTTCGAACGGTCCCAGCGGCGGGCGCGCCGAATACGTCGTCCCGGGCAACACGATTGTATGCGGCACGAGCACGGTGACGATCGACGCCTGGGCCGCCGACCCGTCGAACCTGCCCTGGCCGAAGGGGCATCACGACCTCGCGGCGGTGGAGATGATCGCCCTCGGGGCGGCGGCGGGATTGGGCGTGGCCGACCCGAGCCGCATTGAGGTGGCGGCGTAATGCCGGAATCGAAGAAGCGACCGCATCCGCTCGAGATCTCGCGCATCACCGTTCAACTCCTGTTGCTCGCGCTCTTTCTCGGCCTGCTCCTCTGGACGGTCCGCGGGACGGAGGTGTCGGCCCATCCGTGGATCGCGCGCCTGTTTCTCATCTCCGATCCGCTGATCCTCGTCGGCGCGGCGCTCGCGGGAGCGTTCACGACGGCGCTCCTGGCGGCGCTGGCGGTGGTCGGCCTGTCGCTCCTCGCGCCGCGGGCATACTGCGGATGGATCTGCCCCCTCGGAACCCTCCAGGACGTGGCCGACAAACTCCTCTTCCGCCGGCGCGACCGGTCGGCCAACCCGGCCCCTCGCCTCAGGCAAGTGAAATACGGCCTGCTGGCGGTCGTGCTGGTGCTCGCGGTCTTCGGGCTGGGCGTGTACGGCTGGTTCGACCCGATCTCCATCATGACCCGGTCGTTCGGGACGGCGCTCGTGCCGATCGCCCAGGACGCCGGGAAAACCGCGCTCGTCGCGGCCGAGAAGGCCGAGACGCCGGGCGCGGCCGGAGCGTACGACTGGGCCCGCGCCCACCGGCTGATTTCGGACGACGCCAATTTCAAGGAAGGCGGCCGGTGGGCCGCGACGCGATGGGGATGGACGTTCGTCGCCCTGCTGCTGGCGGTCCTTCTCGTACAGGCCTACCAGAAACGGTTTTGGTGCCGGAACCTCTGCCCGCTGGGGGCCCTGCTGGGCCTCCTGGGTTCCGCGAGTCCCCTGCGTCCGCGCGTCTCCAGCGCGTGCGTGCGGTGCAACAAGTGCCGCGAGCAGTGCAAGATGGGCGCGTTCGAGCCGGGCGAGGAAGGGACGGAGTACCGCGGCATCGTGCAGGAATGCATCCTTTGCTATGCGTGCGAACGCAGCATGTGTCCCGTCGGCGCGATTCACATCGGCGTCGGCCGGCCGGCGCCGGTTCGACCTGCCGCGGGCGTCTGTCCGAGCCGGCGGGCATTTCTCGGGTCAGCGGCGGTCGGCGCGGTTCTTGGACCGGCGTTCTTGCTGGACCGGCGTTCGCGCGAGAAGGAAGAGTCGAACCCGATGCTGCGACCGCCGGGCGCCCTAAAGCCGGACGGCGATTTCCAAGCCGCCTGCGTCCGCTGCGGCGCGTGCATGCGCGTCTGCCCGACGAACGCCCTGCACCCCTCAGGGATCGAAAATGGCATCGCGGGCATCTGGACGCCCGCGTTCGTCTTCAACATCGGCTACTGCGACTACACGTGCAACGTCCAGGCCGGGGAAGCGGGCGAGAACCGACCGGCGAACCTCTGTGCGACGGTCTGCCCGACGGGGGCGATCGCTCCCCTCGCGCGGGCCGAGAAGAACGAGTGGCGGATCGGCACCGCCGTCTTCGACCACAACCGCTGCCTGCCGTGGGCGCGCGGCGAAGAGTGCCTGACGTGCGAGGAGATGTGTCCCGTCACGCCGAGAGCCATCTCGCACCGCACCGTCGAGGTCGCGAACAACGAGTGGCTCAAGATGCCCGACGACAGGCGCAACCGCTACGAGCAACTGGAGGCGAAGCGCGAGGAGGAAGGCCTGACACCCGCCGAGGAAGAGGAACTGTGGGCCATGCCGCCGAAGATGCGCCTCCTCGCCCTGCCCTATCTTCTGCCGTGCCGGTGCACCGGGTGCGGCGTGTGCGAGAACGTCTGCCCCGTGGACGGAGCGAGCGGCATCCGGGTCGAACGGCTCCAGGCCGATGCCGCACCATCGGGCGGCCGCGGCCGGGGCCAAGGCTCCGGCCTGCGATTGCATCGCGGCCGCGGCGGCGGAAAATGACCCCAGGGGTCATTTCCGATTCAGCCCCTTCCCCGTGTTCCAAGAAAATGGCTTAACCTCTTGCCAGCAAACGGCTTGTAGCGAAATTACCCCAGGGGTAATTTTCTCCCGCCGCAACGGCCGAGGCGCTGGCGAATCGCCCCGTCGCAGCCTACGTCGAGAAGGTCTATCCGGAGGGGAACTTCTCCGGACTGGGAATTTGATTGCGAGTAAGTTATTCTGCTCGAGCCATCTCGTGGTCTGAAAGGAGTCCAAGCCATGGCCGCACGCTATTCGCACTTCACGCATCGGCATCGCTTCGCCGCCTGGGCCGCAGCACGTGCGTCGCAACGAGGGTGGGCAAAGACGACGGCAATCGTTGCCGCTATCGAGGCTAGCGGCCTGAGTAAACTGGTCGCAGGCCGCCGCGCCTGGCCGAATACCGTTCCAGCATTCGACAGAGCGCACCGTGACATCTGCAGGCGAATTGCCAAACATGTTCAGAGGAATGCCAACAAGAAGAGCACGTTTGGTCGTGCCGCCAAGGTCGTGGCGGTGTACCTGAAATCCATGGTGGTCCTCGGCCCGGAGCACAATAGCGCCTTCGCGAGGCTTGCACACCCTCCGATTGACAGAACTCTGCTCAAGGCAATCGCCGGCGATGTGCGCCTGGACATGCGCCTGCGCAGGATGTGCCGCGACTGCAATTGGACCAAACTCGATGAGGACGGCTACTACGGCCTGATCGCGGAATTGAGGAAACATGGTCTCGACAAGCCATCGTTCTGGATGCTGGAGCGTTACTGGGACCCCAGGCGCAGTCTTTAGGATCGCAGGGATCCTGAGGTACAATTCCCGTGGGCGAGGTGATGAAGAAGGTCAAGACGGGCGAGCGGCGGGGGATACGGCCCTCGCGGGGGCGGCGGCCAACCATAGGAAAATTACCCCAGGGGTAATTTCGCCCCCAGAGGAAAAAGGGTTCAGGACCCTTTTTTCGTTGCCTTTTCGGCACGCTTGGTGTAAAGTTCGGGGTCGATAGCGACCGTTAGAGGGAAAGGGCAAGAGCCCCGGACAACCGAACAGGCGCGGGAGAGGTTGCCTCCCGTTGCCCAAGTGTCGTAAGGAGCAGGCGTTATGGCAACGCAGGTGAAGCAGGATCTGATTCAGAACTACCGGACTCACGAAGGCGACACAGGGTCGCCGGAAGTCCAGGTCGCCCTCCTGACGGAACGTATCCGCCACCTGACCGACCACCTGAAGACCCACCGCAAGGACCACTCGTCCCGCCGGGGTCTCTTGAAGATGGTGGGCCGGCGTGCCAGTCTGTTGAAGTACCTTCTGCGGCACGACCACCAGCGCTACCAGACGGTCATCGAGCGGCTCGGCATTCGCCGCTAATACTACTACGCTGCGTTCTTAACGCAGAGAACGCAGAGGACGCAGAGAACGACCTTTAGGGTAGGGGTAAAAAGGAAAAAGAGGCGGCTTGTCGTTATAAAAGAATATTTTTTCTCTGCGCTCTCTGCGATCTCTGCGTTGAGATAACGTTGTAGCGGAAGAGGCAACGGCAAGGGAACGAACGACAGAAAACAAGAAAGGTTGGAACGGACAATGGCTATGGTGAAAATCGAAAGAGAGATCGCAGGACGGACGCTGGTCATCGAGACCGGCCGGGTGGCAAAGCAGGCGGGCGGCAGCGCGCTGCTGCGTTACGGGGATACGGTGGTGCTGGTGACGGCGACGTCGGCGGCGCCGCGGGAAGGCATCGATTTCTTCCCCCTGACGGTCGAGTACCGGGAGTACACGTATGCGGCCGGGAAGATTCCCGGCGGATTCTTCAAGCGCGAGGGACGCCCCTCCACCAAGGAAACCCTCACGTGCCGGATGATCGATCGGCCCATCCGGCCCTTGTTCCCCGACGGATACAACGACGAGGTGCAGGTGGTGGCGCTGGTGCTGTCGGCCGACCAGGAGAACGATCCGGACCTCCTGGCGATGATCGGGGCGAGTGTGTCGCTTTCACTTTCGCCGATCCCGTGGGACGGCCTGCTGGGCGCGGCGCGCGTGGCGCTGGTGGACGGCGAGTTCGTTCTGAACCCGACGCACACGCAGCGCGAAAAAGCGACCATGGAACTCATCGTGGCCGGCTGCGACGACAAAATCAACATGATGGAGTTCGAAGGGGCCGAGATCCCGGAAGAAAGAATCGTCGAGGCGGTGGCTTTCGCCCAGGAAAGCATCCGGACGGTCCTCGAGATGCAGCAGGAACTCCTCGAGAAATTCGGCGTCGAGAAGATGGATTGGGAGAAACCGCGGGACGTGTCGGCCCTGGTGGCCGAGATCGAAAAGGGGTTCCTCAAGGACCTCCAGGCCGCCAAGCAGGTGGCCGGGAAGATCGCCCGGCAGCGCGCGACGAAGGACGTGGCCAAACGCGCCCGCGAAGCGATCCTGGGCGTCGACCCCGAAGCGTCGGAGTGGACCGCCGCCGATTTCAAACGGGCCTGGACCCAGGTTGAGGACCGCCTGGTTCACCGGATGCTCATGGAAGGCCGGCGGACGGACGGGCGAAAACTCGACGACCTTCGGCCGGTGACGTGCGAGGTCGGCGTCCTGCCGCGGACCCACGGGTCGGCGCTCTTTACGCGGGGCGAGACGCAGGCGATGGTGGTGACGACACTCGGCACGACCGAAGACCAGCAGATCATTGACGGCCTGCTGGAGGAATACCGGAAGCCCTTCATGCTGCATTACAACTTCCCGCCGTTCTCCGTGGGCGAGGCGAGGATGATGCGCGGCCCGCGGCGGCGGGACATCGGCCACGGGGCCCTGGCGGAGAAGAGCCTCGCGCCGGTCATGCCCTCGGCCGAGGAGTTCCCTTACACGATCCGCATCGTGGCGGACATCCTGGAATCGAACGGTTCGTCGAGCATGGCGTCGGTGTGCGGAGCGACGTTGAGCCTGATGGATGCCGGCGTCCCCGTCAAGCAGCCGGTGGCGGGCATCTCCATCGGCCGGGTCCACGAGGGCGAGAAGGAACTCTTCCTCGTGGACATCCAGGGCGAAGAGGACCACATCGGCGACATGGATTTCAAAGTCGCGGGGACGCAGCACGGCGTGACGGGCATCCAGTTGGACCTGAAGGTCCAGGCCATCACGCTGGAGACGTGCCGAAAGGCCCTCCAGAAGGCGCGCGAGGTGCGCCTCGAAATCCTGCGGACGATGCTGGAGACGATCCCTTCGCCGCGGGCGGAGATCAGCAAGCACGCGCCGCGGCTCATCCAGGTGAAGATCAACCCGGACAAGATCGGCAAAGTGATCGGCCCGGGCGGCAAGACGATCAAGGGCCTCGAGGCCGACACCGGCGCGCGGATCGAGATCGAGGACGACGGAACGGTCACGATCTCGAGCGTCGATGCCGCCGCCGCCGAACGGGCGCGCGACGCCGTCGAAGCCCTCACCGCCGAGGTCAAGGTTGGACACATCTACACCGGCAAGGTCGTCACCATCAAGCCGTTCGGCGCGTTCATCGAGGTCATGCGAGGGACCGACGGCATGTGCCACATCTCGGAACTCTCGGACGGCTACGTGGGGAAGGTCGAGGACGTCGTCAAGATCGGCGACACGGTCCGCGTCAAGGTCATCAACGTGGACGACAGCGGGCGCATCAAACTCTCGCGCAAGGCCGTCCTGAAGGAAGAGGCCCAGGAGGAAAAACCGAGCGACGCCTGAGCGCGCCGCTCGAAGGCCCAGGGGTTCCTGTCGCCTCGCCGCTGCGGCTCCGAAGCAGCGGGGCCGTCGTCTCCGGCCAGGCGGCCAAAGAGGTCCTATCGTGAAACGCCGGGCCATCCTCCTCGTCGGCGTTCTCGCGCTCGCGATCGGGTCGCGGGCTGGCGGCGCCCAACCGGCGCTGCCGAACCGCTGGGTGTATCTCCAGACGAATCTCCTGGTGGACGCGAACGTCGCGTCGGCCCTGGCGCTCCTCGAGCGGTCCGCCCAGGCCGACTACACCGGCCTGGTCCTGACCGACTCGAAGTTCATGCGCTGGGACCAGTTGCCGCCCAAGTACATCGAGAACGTCCGCAAGGTCCGCGACGCCTGCCGCGCCGCCCGCCTCGACTGCATCGCCTCCGTCTGCCCCATCGGGTACTCGAACGACCTATTGTCGCGCGACCCGAACCTCGCCGAGGGACTCCCCGTGGTCGAGGCGCCATTCGTGGTCCGCGGCGGCCGGATCGTGCCGGCGGACGACTCGGCCGTCCTCGTCAACGGCGGTTTCGAGGAGTACAAGGGCGACGTGCCCGCCGGCTGGCGCTTCGTGGACATGCCCGGCCAGATCACGTTCATCGACACGCAGGTGAAACACGACGGCCGGGCCTCGCTCCGCCTCCAGGACATCGGCCTGCACAGCCCCGAGCACGGCAACGGCCGCGCGTGCCAAACCCTCAAGGTCCACCCGTTCCGCTATTACCACGTCTCGGCGTTCGTCAAGACGGAGAATTTCGAGGCGGCAGGCGAGGTCCGCATCGCCGTCCTCGGCGAAGGAGGCATCGCCCTCCAGCACGCCAACCTGAATCTCGCGCCGACCGGCGACTGGAAGCGCGTGGACGTCACATTCAACAGCCTGGAGTTCTCGGAGGTGAACCTGTACCTGGGCGTCTGGGGCGGCAAGGGCGGAAAAATCCGGTGGGACAAGGTCCGCCTGGAGCCGGGTGGCCTCGTAAACCTCGTTCGCCGCGCGGGCGCACCCTTTAAGATGACGAGCGAGGACGGCAAAATTGTTTACACCGAAGGCAAGGACTTCGCCGGGGCGGTTGACCCGGGCCTCGGCACGGTCCCCTACCCCGGCAATTTCACCGTCTGGCACGAACCGCCCGTGATGACCGTCCCGGCCGGGAGCCGCCTGCGCGACGGCCAGAGGGTCCTCGCGAGTTACTACCACACGGCCCTCATTTACGGCGGGCAGGTGACGTGCTGTATGAGCGAGCCGAAGGTTTACGAAATCCTCGCCTGGCAAGTGGACCAGGTCCGCCGGAACCTGGCGCCGGACGGATACTTCATGCAGCACGACGAGATCCGCGTCCAGGGCTACGACGCGTCGTGCGCCGAGCGGAAGATGACGCCCGGCCAAATCCTCGCCGACAACATCAAGCGATGCACCGAGATCATTCGCCGGGCCGACCCCGCGAAGCCCATCTACGTCTGGTCCGACATGTTCGACCCGTACCACAACGCCCGCCGCACGGGGCGATACTACCTCGTGAAGGGCGACGGGCCGTGGTATGGCTCGTGGGAAGGGCTGGACCGCGACGTCATCGTCGTCAACTGGCACGGCCACGCGGAAGGCCGGCTCGAATCGCTCCGCCATTTCGCCGAACGGGGCCACAAGCAAATCCTCGCCGGGTACTACGACGGTCCGCCGGAGCGGATTCGCGGCTGGCTGGCCGACGCCGACAAGGTCCAGGGCGTCGTCGGCGTCATGTACACGACATGGCAGCACCGGTACGACGACCTGGAGGCGTTCACGGCGGAACTGAACAAGTCCGGGGAATAGAAGGATCTCGCGTGCCTTCGGCGGCGGCAATCGGAATCGGGCTGGTCATCGGCTTGGCGCTCGCGGTGCCGGTGGCGCTTGCTTGGTGCAGGCGCGCCGAGGAACGGGCGCGCGCCTCGGAGCGGCGGGCGCGGGAGGCCGAGCACCTGGCCTACGTCGGCACGCTGACCGGCGGCCTCGCCCACGAGATCCGAAACCCGCTCTCGACGCTGACGCTGAACCTGGAACTCCTGCGGGAAGACCTCGAGCGCCCGGGCGCCGCCGCCGACCCGCGAATCCTGAGGAAACTGGAGACGATCGGCCAGGAAGCCAAACGCCTCGAACAGATCCTCGACGATTTTCTCCGCTTCGCCGGAAAGCACGAGATCCAACTCCGGGTCCAGAGCGTCAACGCCGTCCTCCAAGACGTGGTGGCGTTCTACGCGGAGCGTCTGGCGCGCTCGCACGTGCAGGTGCGGACGAGTTTCGCGGAGAACCTGCCGCCCGTGGCCCTCGACGCCGACCTCGTGAAGCAGGCCGTCAGCAACCTCGTGCTGAACGCCGAGGCCGCCATGCCGAACAGCGGCGACCTGATGCTCAGCACGGAACGGGCGAAGCGCGGCGTCTGCATCCACGTGACGGACACGGGCGTCGGCATCCGCCCGGAGGACCTGGACAAGATCGGCCAGCCCTATTATTCTACGCACAAGGGCGGCACGGGCCTCGGCCTGCCGACCGTCCACCGCATCGTAAAGGAACACGGCGGCACGCTGGAGGTCCACAGCGAACCGGGGCGCGGCACGCGATTCACCCTCTGCCTGCCGCCGGCCGACCGCGCCCCCGAACGCGAGAGCCATGACTGAAAGCGACGCCAAAACCGACCGCGGCCGAATCCTCATCGTCGAGGACGACCGCCCCCAGGCCGAGGCCATGGCCGAATCGCTCCAGCGCGTCGGCCACACGTGCGTCGTCGTCACCGACCCCCGCCGGGCGATCGAAAGCCTCGACGCCGACGACTTCGACCTCGTCGTCACCGACCTCGTCATGCAGGGCGTGGACGGGATGGAGGTGCTCCGGCACGCGAAGCGGCTCGACCCCGGCGCCGAGGTCCTCATGGTCACCGGCCACGGGACGATCGAGACGGCCGTCCAGGCCATCCGCCAGGGCGCCTCCGACTACATCACGAAGCCCCTGAACCTCGGGGAACTGAGGGACCGCGTCGCCAAGGCGCTGGAGCACCGGCGGCTCCTGCGCCGCACGGAGCAACTGTCGGCCCAGTTGGACGAGCGGTTCGGATTCGAGGGGATCGTCGGCCACTCGGCGGCCATGCAGCGGGTGATCCAGACCTGCCGGCAGGTCGCCTCCACCGACGCGACGGTCCTGATAGAAGGCAAGAGCGGCACGGGCAAGGAACTGGTGGCCAAGGCCCTCCACACCAACTCGCGCCGAAAGGGAAAGAACTTCGTCGCGCTCAACTGCGCGGCCCTCAGCGAAGGGATCCTCGAGAGCGAACTCTTTGGCCACGAGAAGGGCGCCTTCACCGGGGCCGTCATGCGACGCAAGGGCCGCTTCGAGCACGCCGACGGCGGGACGCTCTTCCTCGACGAGGTCGGCGACATGCCCCCCTCGACGCAGATCAAACTCTTGCGCGTCCTGGAGGACGGCGAAATCGTGCGCGTCGGCTCCAACGAGCCGCGAAAAGTCGACGTCCGGCTCCTGAGCGCCACGAACCAGGACCTCGACGAACTTGTCAAGCGCGGGAAGTTCCGCGAGGACCTCTACTTCCGCCTCCGCGTCGTGCGGATCACGCTGCCAGCCCTACGCCAGCGGCGGGAAGACATCCCCCTCCTGACGGAGCACTACCTCCGCCGGATCGCGCGCGAACACGGAAAGAACGTCACCGGCATCACGCCGGAGGCCCAGCGGGCCCTCGCCGCCTACGATTGGCCCGGCAACATCCGCGAACTCATCAACACCCTCGAAACGATGATTCTGCTGGCGCCGCACGAGACGCTCCGCGTCGAGGACATTCCGCCGGAGATTCACCCAAGCGGCAACGAGGCCGAAGCCGACGGCTTCACGCCCGGCATGAGCCTCGCCGACGCCGAACGCATCGTCATCGCGCGGACGCTGGAGATGACGGGCGGGAACCGGCAGCAGGCGGCCCGGATGCTGGGGATCGGCGAGCGGACCCTCTACCGGAAGATCAAGGACTACGGCCTGAAGTAGCGGATCGGACTCGCCGCCTCGGCGGGGCCCGCGCCAGGCCGCCTTCCCGATGAACGCCTGGAGGTTCGCGGCACGACGACGCGGCGGGTGAAGCCGCCCGCGCCCACCAGCGCCGCTTGCACGCGTTCAGCCATCCGCCCGCCCTCCTCCCGCTTCGCCTTCGGACGGCCAGCCGGCCTCCAGGAGCACCTCGCACAGCCGAAGGTCCTCGATTGTGGTGATTTTCACGTTGGCCGCGTCCCCGCGCACCATCGCCACGCACCCGCCCATCGCTTCGACCAACTGGGCGTCGTCGGTCACCCGGCCGACGACGTGGTGGCGGCGCTCGTAGGCCTGCGCGATGACGTCGCGGCGAAAGACCTGCGGCGTCTGGGCCAGCCAGAGGTTCTCGCGCGGAACGGTCTCGGCCACCAGGCGCCCGTCCGACACGCGCTTCACGGTGTGGTCCACCGGCCAGCCGACGACGGCGGCCCCCCTTTCCATCGCGACGCGCATCGCCTCTTCGACGACCGCCCGGCGAATCAGGGGACGCACCGCGTCGTGAATCACCACCAAGTCCGATTTGCCGTCCGAGGCGGCCAGCGCCTCCGCCACGCTCTCGACCCGGTCCTCCCCGCCGCCCACGAAGATCAGCGGCCGGCCCGAGGCAACCCGCTCGCCGAACGTCTCGCGCGCCCACGCCACCGCCTCGGGAGGCACCGGCACGATCACCTCGACGACGGCCTCCAAGGCCGCGAAACGATCCAGCGTGTGGGCCAGCACCGGCCGGCCCGCCAGCGAGATGAACACCTTCGTTTCCGGCGCCCCGACCGGCGAGGCGCGACCCCCGCCGCCGGGCATCGCAAAACGGGCGCCGCGTCCGGCGGCAGGCAGGATCACCGTGGCGGTCGGCATGGGAGGTCCTTGGGATTCTCCGGCGGGCACGCCGGGGCACGCGCGGCGCTCGGAACGCCCGCACCTCATCGCGGGCTCCCTCCGCCGGGCCTCCGCCGGTTCAGGCCTTCCTGGAGGGGCTCGATCCGGCCGAAGATGATGCGGCCGGCGCTCGTCGGCAGAACGCTCGTCACGGTGATGGTGACGGCCTGTCCGATGCTCTTTTCGCCGTCCTCGACCACGATCATGGTTCCGTCCTCGAGATATCCGACGCCCTGGCCGCCCTCCTGGCCGGCTTTGATGACGCTGACTTCGACGGTTTCGCCCGGCAGGAAAGCGGGCTTCAGCGCGTTCGCCAGGTCGTTCAGGTTAATCACCTCGATGCCGCTCACCTTCGCCACCTTGTTCAGGTTGAAGTCGTTGGTGACGATGCGTCCGGAGACGCTGGCGGCCATGGCGACGAGCCTCTGGTCCACGCCGTCGCCCGCCTGGGCGGGCACGGGGCTCTCCTGGATGCTGATGTCCACGTGGGCTATCGACTGGAGACGGTTCAGGATGTCCAGGCCCCGCCGGCCGCGGTTCCGCTTCAACCGGTCGGTCGAATCGGCGACCGTCTGAAGTTCCGTCAGGACGAACCGCGGAACCACGAGGGGCGAATCGAGAAAGCGCGTCTCAGCGACGTCGGCGATGCGGCCGTCGATGACGGCGCTGGTGTCCAGCAAGAGCGGGCGCCCGCCCTTCTGCTGCTTGGCGAACTCGATGTACGGAATGATGAAGCGGAAATCGTCCTTCGTCTGCAGGATCAGCGAGATCGCCAGATACGAAGTAATCACCGCAATCCCAACCTTGACCGGCTCGCGGGCCTTCTCGGGAATCCAGACCGTGATGTCCACCACGGGCCCCAGAAGGATCGTGACCACCAGACCCACCACCAGGCCGAAGAACACGGCCGAGACGAGGCTGATGTTCTTCCGTCTCAGCGAGAAGTCCAGGACGATGACAACCACGGCCGCCCCCATGAAAGCGAGCATCATGTAGAGCGGCAACTGGGGAATCGCGACGTTCTCGTCGGACGGCATCAAGGCTCGCCCGAACAGCAGGCCGATTCCCGCCATCGCCAGAAGGAACAAGAGCCGCAGAATTGCCAGAAGCATGATCGCACCTCCAATGATTCAGCCTGCCCGATAACGGATAATGCATCCGCGATTATAGCCCGCTCCCGCGCCGGGAGCAAGTGCCTCAATGTCCGGCAAAAAGTGGTGGGGGTCGTTTCCGGGGGAACCGGCGCTATCGGCTGCGGAGGATTTTCGGCTCGTACGGATGGCTGCGTTTGCGGTCCACCGTGACCTTCTCGATGCGGTCGCCCTGCCGGATGGAATCGACGACGTCCATGCCGTCAATGACCCGGCCGAAGACGGCGTGCTTGCCGTCCAGGTGCGGGCACGCGACGTGCGTGATGAAGAACTGGCTGCCGCCGGTGTTCGGTCCGGCGTTGGCCATCGAAATGACCCCGCGCGCGTGCCTGAGGCGCGGGCTGAACTCGTCGGCGATGACGTATCCCGGCCCGCCGCTTCCGGTGCCCGTCGGGTCGCCGCCCTGAATCATGAAGTCTGCGAGGACGCGGTGGAACGTGACGCCGTTGTAGAACCCTTTCTCGGCGAGGTTGACGAAGTTGGCCACCGTGTTCGGCGCGTCGTCCTCGGCCAGTTCCACGACGATCGCGCCCTTGTTCGTGTGAAGGGTGACCTGGGGCAGCGGTTCGCGCGCGGGCTGCTTGGGCACGGCGGCACCGTCGCCTTTGCATCCGGCCGCGAAACCGGCCGCCACGAACAACAGACCGCCCAACAGCCAGACGCTCATCGGAATCGCCATCGCCAACCTCCTCCGTTCCGAATCCAGGGACTCCAAGCCGACCCAGCCTAGCGGCTTCCGCCGACCAATACAATAAGGATCGGCGGACGAGCGTAATGCCTCAGTTACAGGTGGGCGCTGCGGGCGCGGGGCAGTATGATGGCGGTCCAATCGCCCGGCGGCGATTGTGGATAACTTTTTTGAGGAGGTTTTGGGGGGCATTTTGGGGCGGTTTTTTGGAACCCACTGGCCCTGGCGCTGGCGTCCGGGGGTTTTTTTCGGCGGACGGGGCGCCTTTGGTAAGATGGGCTAGCGGAAATTTTGACTTTTTTAGGGGTTTTTTCCTGTTTTTGGTGCGGTTTTTACCGGTTTTTGTGCCCTTTTTCGCACTCTTTCCATCCATGTCATGGGCATACCTTTATGTTAATAACTTTTTTCCCGCGTCTTTGGCGCGGGAATTGCGCAGCCTTCAACCCCGGCGCGCCGGGGCAGAGGCCTGCCCTGAGCGAGCGGAGCGAGTCGAAGGGACGCAGAGGGGGATTCGGGGAACAGAGACCTCGGACCCCGGACCCTCGACCATGCTCCCCGTCGAGAGCCTCTGGGTCGAACGAGGGCCGCCCTGAGGTTCTCGAAGGGCGGAACCCGGAGACCGGAAAGAGAGACGACGGCAACCCGGCGTCGTCCCCGGCGCGCCGGGGTTGAGCGTTGGCTGTTGAGCGTTCGCCGTTTCTTTCCGGTTTCCGGGCACTTGCCCCTGGCGCGAGGGTGGCATGCTCACCCTGTGCCTTTGCGTGAGCATGGTTTGGGTGGCATGGCCACGCTGTTCCGCGTGGCCATGCGTGGAGACGATCCGCATGCCCACCCGAAACGGGGTGGGCATGCCACCCTGCGCGTCCACTCTCCATGCCCACCCGAACGGGGTGGGCATGCCACCCTGCTTGGGTGGTGTCCGCTCTCCATGCCCACCCGAACGGGGTGGGCATGCCACTCTGCGTTCTCGG
>JBAUDW010000127.1:0-18101 GCA_049678285.1 Phycisphaerae bacterium | reverse complement strand
CCGCCGCGTCCTCGGGCCGCGTGCCTTCCGCAGCGTCCAGGAGATACACGACGACCGCGGCGCCGGCGACCTGGCGGTGGGCCCGCGTGACGCCTTCCCGCTCAATGTGTTCCTCCGTCTCCCGCAGGCCCGCCGTATCCACGAGGACGACCGGAAGGCCTTCGATCGCGGCGTCGGCCTCGACGTAGTCGCGCGTCGTGCCGGGCGTCGCGCTGGTGATAACGCGCTCCGCACCGACGAGACGGTTGACGAGCGTCGACTTGCCGACGTTCGGCGGCCCGGCGACGGCGACGCGCGGCGGCGAGGCGAGCAGCCGACCGCACCCCCACCAACGCTCCAGGAGCGCGTCGAGTTCCTTTCCAGCCTCCGCCGAGCGGCCGGCCGCGAGAGCCTTCAATATTCTCTCGATCGCGCGGGCGAGCGCGCCATTGCGTTGGTCCAGCAGGATGCGTCCAGCGAGCGGCGTCCGGGCCTCGCGGAGCATTCGTTCGGCGTCGCGCTCGATGGGCCCCGCGCCCTCGAGCGCCAGGAGGCGGTCCGGGTCCACCTTCTCCAGGCCGAGGTCGGCGAGGCGTCGGCAGACGGCCTCGACGGCCGCCGGGCCGCCGTGGCAGTTCACCTCGAAAACCGTCTCGGCCTCGCGGTAGAGGATGATTTCGTCGAGGGGCCGGCCGTCGGCATCGCGGAAATGGCCGTAGGCGAGTCGGCCGACGGCGGGGAGGTCCGGCGCGCGGCCGGGCGGGCGGAAGCAGGCGGCGAGGGTCTCGGGCGCGGCCGGGCCGAGGCAGCGGACGACAGCGATGCCGCCGCGGCCCGGCGGCGTCAGGACTGAGAAGACGCCTGCGCAGCATCCTGCGGAGGCGTTCATCGCTGCTGCCCTTCGCGATATGCGATCACGAGGCCTTCGAGGACGAGGTTCGGCACGACCTTGCGCATGGCGGTCGGCAGGTGCGGCGCGAGGAACGCCGCGTCGCCGCCCGTCAGGAGTATGGCGGCCTCGCGGCCGACCGTTTCCCGCGCGCCTTCGACGAGGGCGGCCACGGCGCCCGTGACGCCGTGCACGAGGCCCGCCGAGATCGCCTCGCGCGTGTTCTTGCCCACGAGAGGCGCTTCGCTCGGCAGGCCCACCTTGGGCAGGAGCGCGGTTCCCTCGGCCAGGGCGCGGGCGATCATCTCGAGGCCGGGGAAAATGGCGCCGCCCTGGAACGCCCCGTTGGCGGAGACGGCATCCACGGTGACGGCAGCGCCGGCGTCCACGACGATGCAGGCGCCTTCGGCCCGGCGATGGGCCGCCAGCGCCGCCAGCAGGCGGTCCACCCCGACGCTTTCCGGCGCGTCGACCTCGGCACGGATGGGGATCGGGAAATCTTCGCCGGCCACTTCGGGTTCCGAGCCGGTTACGTCCACCGCGATGCCGCGGAACCGCCTGAGGGCACGCGGGTTCACCGAGGCCACGATGACACGAACGCCTTCCTCGGAGAGGTCGGCGTCCCTGCCGGGCAGCATCTCCTTGAGATTCTCCAGCCGGCCAATGGGAACGCGGACCACGTCGCCGAGCCGGCCGTCGGCGTCGGTGAGCGAGGCGGAGGCGGTCGTGTTGCCCAGGGCAACGGCGAGGGCACGGCTCATGGGGCGTTCTCCAAGAGGCCCGGTTCGCCGACGCGGTCCAGAAGGTCGAGGATGGCGGCGACAAGTTCCTTGAGGCCCCGGCCCGTGGCGGCGGAGATGAGGAAGACCGGCCGGCCGACGGCCTCGGCGAGTTCCCGCGGGGGTCCCGGCGCGCCGGGATCGCCGCCCCCTCGACCGCGCTCCCCTCGGCCATGCTCGGGGCGGGCGGGGCAGGCTAGCAGGTCCGCCTTGGTCATGACGAGGAGTTCTTCCTTGTCGGCCAGCGTCCGGCTGTAGGCCTCGAGTTCTCGGCGGATGGCGCGGTAGGCGTCGGCGGGCGTCTGGCCGGTGTGCGGCTGGACCTCCACCAGGTGCACGAGGACGCGCGTCCGCTCGATGTGGCGCAGAAAAGCGTCGCCGAGGCCGACGCCCTGGTGCGCCCCCTCGATGAGACCCGGGAGGTCGGCCATGACGAATCGCCGCTCGGGGCCCGCCTCGACGATCCCCAGGTGCGGGTGCAGCGTCGTGAAAGGATAGTCGGCGATCTTGGGCCTGGCGGCGGAGAGGCGCGAAAGCAGGGTGCTCTTGCCAGCGTTCGGGAGGCCCACCAGGCCGACGTCGGCGATGAGTTTCAGTTCCAGCCGAAGGTCGCGCTCTTCGCCGGGCTCTCCGGGCTCCGCGTGGCGCGGGGTCTGGTCGGTGGGGGTGGCGAAGGAGGCGTTGCCCCGGCCGCCTCGGCCGCCGCGCGCGATGGTGACGGTCATGCCGGGGCGCGAGAGGTCCTTGATGAGGATGCCGAGACGCCGGTCGTAGATGAGCGTGCCGGGCGGGACGTCGATGACGAGGTCTTCGCCGCTCGCGCCGGTCTGGTCTTTGCCGCGTCCGGGCTCGCCGTTAGGAGCGCGCCAGTGGTGGCGTCCGCGGAAATCGAGGAGGGTGTCGAGTCCTTCGCGCGCGTGGAAGACGACGCTGCCGCCATCGCCGCCCGTGCCGCCGTCCGGCCCGCCGCGGGGAACGCCGGCCTCGCGCCGGAAGGAGACGCATCCTCGGCCTCCGTCGCCGGCCTTGACATGGATTTCCGCCTCGTCAATGAACATAATAGGTAGCCTAACACAGCACGGGCCGAGCCACAAGCCCAAGCGGGGCGCGGGCAGCGGCTCGTGAAGACGAATGGGCGCAAGCAATTGGCCCGAGGCGACTTCGGGGGAAGGCCTCGGGCCGTCGTGTTTGTAATCGCGGCTAGTTCGAGTGGACGTGGACCTTTCGGCCCTGGAAGCGGACCTTGCCCTCGGCGAGGGCGAAGAGGGTGTCGTCCTTTCCGCGGCCGACGTTGAGACCCGGCCGGAACTTCGTCCCTCGCTGCCGGACGATGATGCCGCCGACGCCGATCGTCTGTCCGCCGTAGACCTTGACGCCGAGATACTGGGCGTTGGAATCGCGCCCGTTGCGCGTCGAGCCTTGACCCTTCTTATGTGCCATGACCGCCACTCCTTCTCATTGCAGCCCATCGCAAGGCAAGGGATTATACCGCGCCTCGCCCGGCCGTCAAGCCCTTACCGCCAAGTCCAGGTCTTGGAGACGAAGACGGGCTGGTCGACGTTGAGCCACCAGGTGTCGCCGGGGAACTTGTATTCGAGGACGAGGGTCTTGCGGAGGCGGATGACCTTTTCGTCCTCAGGCGTGTCGTCGGTGGCGGCGGGGTTCGGCCGCTCGACGTACTCGCCGGAGAGGCCCTCGACGAAGATGCGGAAGTGGTCGGTCTCGCGGTCGAGGGGGGCGAAGATGGCGACGCCCGTCCTGGCGCTGTCCTCGCCGGGGAGGACCTTGCCGGTCATCTTGACGGCATTTTCGAGGAAGCGTATCTGCCGGCGTTTCCGGATCGCGTCGAAGACGTCGGGATGGAGGCCGGCCCGCCGGGTGCTCGCCGTGTCGCTGTAAAGCGTGAAGGCCGGGACGAAATTATGTTCCTCGTCGCTGGTGTTGGTGATGGTGTAGACGAGGTACCAGTAGACCTCTTTCTCGCCCTCGGGGTTGGTGACGACGAGGGGCTCGAGGCTATCGAAGCGGAAGTCGAAGGTGTATTTTTCGCCCTTGATGTCGATGGGGTTGACTTGGTCGGGATCGGCGGCGTCGAGGGCCTTCTCGGCCGATTCCTTCCCGGCCTCCTGGGTCCAGGCGACCGTGGCGAAGCCAACCACCATCGCGGTCGCCAGAGCCAACAGCCAGACGCTTCGCTGTGCCATGATTCGACTCCGCTTTTAGGGTTTCCTCAGGCGGCCTGTTCGGCCGGTTCGTCCTTACCGGCGGGGGCGTTTTGTTTCTTCGCGTCCCGCCGGAGTTTCCGGAAGTTCCCGATACACGCCACCGGGCATTCCTGGGTGCATTTGCCGCAGGAGATGCACGTCTCCATGTCCACGGCCGCCAGGTTCCCGGTCACGCGGACGGCGCCGCCCTCGACGGGGCAGACCTTCTCGCACTTATGGCAGGCGATGCAGCCGACCTTGCAGACCTGGCGCACCACCTTGCCCGGGTCCTGGTTCCGGCAAAGGACGTGAACATACCGTTCCTTGGGCAGAATCTCAATGATATTCTTGGGGCAGACTTCGGCGCACGAGCCGCAGGCCGTGCAGCGGTCCTCCAGGACCCGCGGGAGGCCCGTTTCGAGGTCCATGACCATGGCATCGAACGGGCAGGCCCAAACGCACGTACCGAACCCCAGGCAGCCGTAGGGGCAGGCCGCCTGCCCGTAGTGGGTGGCGGCGGCGGCGCGGCAATCGCGCTCGCCGATGTAGCGGAACCGCTCGGAGGTGTTCTGGAAGGACCCCTGGCACTTGATGACGGCCACCTTGGGGGTGACGCCGGCCACGGTGAGGCCCATGATGCGGCCGATCTGGACGGCCGTCTCGGAGCCGCCGGGGAGGCAGAGGTTGGCGTCGGCCTTGCCTAGGACGATGGCCTCGGCATAGGCGGCGCAGCCCCCGTAGCCGCACGCCCCGCAGTTCGCCTTCGGGAGGGCTTCCTCGATCTCGGCCTGGCGCGGGTCCACGGCGACGCTGAAGAAGCGGTTCGCCAGCGCCAGCACCGCCCCGAAGACCACCGCCAGGACGCCGAGCACCAGCCACGCGGAGCCGAGATAAGGCCCAATCTGTTCCCAGACCGTCATCCGTTCACCATTCGTCTCGAGGCTATTCTCTTATACGGTAATGCCGAACAACTTCGTGAAACCCATGAACGCCAGGGCCATCAGGCCCGCGCAGAGGAAGGCGATGGGAAGCCCCTGGAGCGCCTTCGGGACGCGCGCTTCGGCGAGGCGTTCGCGGATGCCGCTCATCAGCATCATCGCCAGAAGGAATCCGACGCCGGCGCAGAAACCGTTGAACGCAGCCTTGTGGACCGCCAGCCCGTTCGCCGGGTCGCGCCACGCTTCGGTGTTCAGGAGCGCGACGCCGAGCACGGCACAGTTGGTCGTGATGAGCGGCAGGTAGATGCCGAGCGCCCGGTAGAGCGCGGGGACGGTCTTCTTGAGGACCATCTCGACGAACTGCACGAGGGCGGCGATCACGAGGATGTAGGAGATGGTTTTGAGGACCAGGACGAGGCCCCCGGCCGGGACCGGGAACCCCAGGAGCGCCAGGACGTTCGTATGCTCCGGCGTCGTGGGCAGGAGGACGTAGCGGTAGAGTGCGGCCGTCACCGCGGAGGCAAGCGTCATGACAAAGATAACTGCCAGGCCCATGCCGACCGAGTCTCTCGTCTTCTTCGTCACGCCGAGGAACGGGCACAGCCCCAGGAACTTCATCAGGACGAAGTTCGAGATCAGGATGGAGCCGATCGCGAGTTCGATGTAGCCGACGTCCACAGTCGTGATCCTCATACCCCTCGCTTACACTCGGGGCTAGCCTGTTGCTTCTTCGCCCTCGGTTTTTTTCTTCGGTTTGGGCAGATCCCTGGCGGTTTGGGCGACGGCCGGCACGCCCGCCAGGCGCAGGCGCTCCCGTCGCCGGTTGCCCATCCAGTAAAACAAGCCAAAGAGAAGCCCGATCACGAGGAACGCCCCCGGTGCCATCACGAGGACGTTGGCCGGCTGGTACTCCGGCAGGATCGTGCGACCGGCGACGGTGATCGGCGTGAGGCGATAGCCCCAGAGCGTCCCGGCGCCGAGGACTTCGCGGATGACGGCGATCGAGAGGAGCGCCCCCAGGTAGCCCAGGCCGATGCCCAGGGCGTCGGCGAGGCTGGAGAGCGGCCCGTGGCGCGAGGCGAACGCCTCGGCCCGGCCGAGGATGATGCAGTTGACGACGATCAGCGGGATGAAGATGCCGAGCGCCTTGTTGACCTCGACGGGCGCTACCGCCTTCATGATGATCTCAACCATCGTGACGAAACCCGCGATGACAACGATGTAGCAGACGATGCGGATCTGGTTGGGGATGAATCGGCGGATGAGGCTGATGAGGATGTTGGAGCCGATGAGGACGGCCGTGGCCGCGGCGGCCATCGCACAGGCGTTGCGGACGCTCGTCGAAACCGCCAGCGTCGGACAAAGCCCCAGCGCCAGGACGAACACGGGGTTTGCCTTGATGGGCTTATCCACAAAATCGCGCAGCAGACTCATGGGGCAGAGGCCTCCGCCGGCCCGGTTCGTCCTATCTTAGGTTCCGCGAACCGACTGTCAAGGAATAGGCGCGGGCGAAACGGTCGGGGTGTGCCAAGGTTTTCCGGCACATGCCGAAAGCGCAAAACCGTGCCCGTGTGGCACGGCCGGTCTTGCCCGGCCGTGCGCAGGGGGGCGCAGAGCAAGCACTGGCGGGTCCCGGCGCGCCGGGACCAGTGCCACCCGGAGTGATCCGTTGTGCAATGGCGGATGGCATGCCCACCCTGTTTCGGGTGGGCATGCCACCCGACCCCTGAGAGGCGCCCGAGACCGTGCCGGAAAATCTCGGCACACCCGGTTGACGCGCGCCCGGGCGGCTGCTAGGATTCCAGCAAGGATCCGCATTCACGAGCGAGGCGCGTCGTGCCGCACACGCCGTTCGTTCATCTCCACGTTCACACGGAGTACAGCCTCCTGGACGGTGCGTGCCGGATCAGCGACCTCGTCAAGGCCGCCGCCCACCAGGGCTCCGGGGCCGTCACCATCACGGACCACGGCAACCTGTTCGGCGCGATCGAGTTCCACAAGGCGGCGGTCGCGGCCGGCATCAAGCCGATCCTCGGGTACGAAGCCTACGTCGCGCCCGGCCGGCGGCAGGACCGGGAAACCCTGCCCGGAAGCCAGGACGCGGGACACCACCTCGTCCTGCTCGCCGCCGACGAGCGAGGGTACCGCAACCTGCTGCGCCTCGCGACGACCGCCTACCTGGACGGTTTTTATTATCGGCCGCGAATTGATAAAGAGGTCCTCGCCGAGCATGCCGAGGGCCTCATCGGCCTGTCGGCGTGCCTCCAGGGCGAGGTTCCGCGGCGTCTTTTGGCGGGGGATTCGGACGGCGCCCGCCGGGCCGTCGCCCAATACCGCGAAATCCTGGGGCCGGAAAACTTCTACCTCGAGGTCCAGGACCACGCCATCGAGGACGAACGCCGCGCGCGGCCGATGCTCGTCGGCCTGGCACGCGAGATGGGCGTCCCCCTGGTCGCGACGAACGACGTGCATTACCTCTCGGCCGACGACACCCGGGCCCACGACGTCCTGCTGTGCATCAACACGGGGAAACTCCTTTCGGACGCGAACCGGATGCGGTACCGCGAGCGGGAGTTTCACCTGAAGACGCACGAAGAGATGCAGGCCCGCTTCCCGGACCTGCCGGAGGCGCTGGCCAACACGGTCGAGGTCGCCGGCCGGTGCAACCTCGGGCTTCCGTTCGGCCGGCACCACGCGCCCGTGTATCCGGTCCCGGCGGGCGAAACGCCCGAGTCGATGCTGCGACGTCTGTGCGAGGAGGGCCTCGAACGGCGCTACGACAAGGCGACGAAGGCCATCCGCGACCAACTCGAACACGAACTGGCCATCATCCAGGCCAAGGGGTTCTCCAGTTATTTCCTCATCGTCTGGGACTTCGTCCACTACGCGCACGACCGCGGCATACCGTGCGCCGCGCGCGGCAGCGGCGTGGGGTGCCTGGTGGCCTACCTGCTGGGTCTGTCGAGCGTGGACCCGATCCGGTACGGCCTGCTCTTCGAGCGGTTCATGGACCCCAGCCGCAACGAAATGCCCGACCTGGACATCGACATCTGCCAGGACGGTCGGCAGAACGTCATCCGCTACGTGCATGAGAAATACGGCCAGGAGAACGTCGCGCAGATCATCACGTTCGGGACGATGGCGGCGCGGGCGGCGGTGCGCGACGTCGGCCGCGTCCTCGACATACCTCTGGCCGAAGTCGACCGCATCGCCAAACTCATCCCGGCCCAACTCCACATGACGCTCGAGCGGGCGCTGGTGCAGGAGCCGGACCTGGCGCGCCTTGTGGAATCGGACGCGAAGGTGCGGGACCTGATGGACATTGCGCGGCGTCTGGAGGGCCTGGCGCGCCACGCGTCGGTGCACGCGGCGGGCGTGGTCATCGCCGACGCCCCGCTCGTGGGCTACGTCCCCCTCTGCCGGGTCGGCGACGACATCACCACCCAGTGGAAGATGCACGCCGTCGGACGCGCGGGCCTCCTGAAGATGGACTTCCTGGGCCTGCGGACCCTCTCGACGATCGAGCGGGCCGTCAGGCTCGTGCGCGAGCATCGCGGCGTCGCGGTGGACCTCGAACGCATCGGCCTGGAGGACGCGGAGGTGTTCGGGTTGTTCCAGCGCGGCGAGACGAAGGGCATCTTCCAGTTTGAATCCGCCGGCATGCGGGACCTCCTGCAGAAGATCCGGCCGGACAAACTGGAGGATCTGATCGCGGCCAACGCCCTGTACCGCCCCGGCCCGATGATCATGATCGATTCGTTCCTGGAGCGCAAGCACGGCCGCGTCACCTACGATTACCCGCATCCGGTGCTGAAGGAACTCCTGGGAGAAACCTACGGCATCATGGCCTACCAGGAACAAGTGATGCGGATGGCGAACCGCCTGGGCGGCATCCCCCTGGAGCGGGCGTACAAACTCATCAAGGCCATCTCCAAAAAGAACCGCGACGTCATCGAGGCCGAACGCGAAGCCTTCCTCGCCGGATGCCGCAAACACCGCCTCCGCCCCGGCGTCGCCGAGGAAATCTGGCAACTCATCACGCACTTCGGCGGCTACGGGTTCAACAAGAGCCACTCCGCCCGCTACGCCCAGGTCGCCTACCAGACGGCCTACCTGAAGGCCCACTATCCGGTGGAGTTCATGGCCGCCCTTCTGACCTACGAAATGGCCGACACCGATAAGGTCGCCGAGTACTTCGCCGAGTGCCGACGCATGGGCATCGAGGTCGCCCCGCCGGACATCAACGAATCAGGCGCCGACTTCACGGTCGTCGGCGACCGCGTGCGGTTCGGCCTGGCGGCCGTCAAGGGCATCGGCCATCGGGCCGTCGAGGCCATCGAGGCCGCACGCCGCGCCGTCGGCCGATTCCGCTCCCTCTTCCACTTCGCGGAGCACGTGGACCCCTCGGCCGTCAACCGCGCGGTCGCGGACAGCCTCATCAAGTGCGGGGCGTTCGATTCGACCGGCGCGCGACGAAGCCAACTGGCCGCCGTCATGGACCGCGCCCTCGCGGCCGGCGCCGCCGCCCAGGAGGACCGCCGCCGAGGCCAGATGAACTTCTTCGGCCAACTGGCGGCCGATCCCGGCGCGCCGGGATCCGAGGAACAGGCCCTCCCCGACATCCCTGAATGGCCGGAGGGCCAACTGCTGAAATACGAAAAGGACGTCCTGGGGTTCTACGTGTCGAGCCATCCCCTGGCCGAGCACGAGCCGGTGCTTCGGCACTTCTCGACGGCCTCGACGGCGGACCTCGCGCAGTATCCGGACGGCGCGGAGGTGGTCCTCGGCGGCATGATCGGCCCGGTCAGGCCTCTGTTCACGAAAAAGGGACGCAACGCCGGCGCCAAAATGGCTGCCTTCGACTTCGAGGACTTCGCCGGCAAGACCTCCTGCATCATCTTCCCCGAGGATTACGGGAAACACCAGGAACTCGTCCGCAAGGACAGCATCGTCTTTATCCGCGGCCAGGTGGACCGCCGACGCGAGGAACCCTCCGTCCGCGTCAGCCGGGTCCTGACGCTGGAGGAGGGCCAACGCACGCTCACCCAATCCGTCGTCATCCGTTTGCACGAGGTCGGGTTGGATGATGCACTGATGGAGAATCTTCGGCAAGTCCTCGCCGCCCATCCCGGAACCGTGCCGATCTACATCGAACTCGTGAGCCGGACCCACGGCCGGACGACCCTCCGCGCAGGCGACGACCTGCGGGTCTCCGCTGACGCGGCCTTCCAGCGCGATGTGGCGAACCTCCTGGGCGAAGACCATCTGGTCCTCGCCGCAAACGGCCACGGCGACCTGGCCAAGGTCTAGCAGGCCGCGGGCCGGAAAAGCGGACGCTCTGGCTCTGTTGAAAACCCCGGCGCGCCGGGAATAGCCGCGGAAGGCGTGGCGTCCCGCTGCTTCCTCAAGAACCGCACCATGGCGGGCCCGCAGCAAGTTCTGCGCGCCGTGCGCCCTTAGTGCCTGATTACACGGTACAATAGGTCTGTGCTTTTCAAGGAGGCCCGGGGTGCCAAGACAAGAGCGAAATGCCCCGTGTTCCTGTGGCAGTGGAAAGAAATACAAGAATTGCTGCGGAAGTAAGGCCCTCTTGCAGAGACGGAACTCGCAGGATACAGACACCGTGGCGCGGATGAAAGCCCAAATACCCGATAGCACTTTGATGAATTACCTTAAGTCCGGGACAGAGGCAAACGTCAATTCATTCGACCGGCTTTACCAAAAAGAACTGGGCGAGATCAGCACCATCCACAGCCACATCCTGGCTCTTTGCCGCGCGGCTTCTCATGATGCTCGGAAAACAGAAGATAGTTGTCGCAGAGAATGTGTGGTGCTTATCTGGAATGCACTGCACACCACTGTTGCGGCCTTGGAACTTCTCAGGCGAGGATTTAAACTTCAGCCCCGCATTCTTCTCCGCAACGTTCTCGAAAGCGTAAGCGTGGTGCTCCATCTTTGTCACTCAGAAAATGGGTTGCGGAAATTCACGAGAGGAACGCTCAAGACGCAACCTTGCCTTACAAGCGCAAAGAAGGTCTTCTCGATCTTTGGTCCGTGGTACGGCCTTTTGAGTGAACATTTCACGCATATTGGCTTGCCCCATCGCTTGCTGCACCGTGACAATATTCCATTCGAGAAGCGAACCGATGAATTAAACGATATCGTGGGTTCAATCCGGGCTTGTTTTTGGTTCATCTACGTTGCCGGGGAGTTTCCCTTCTACCACCTCCTTACGAACCCTCGTTACTGGCGTCCGTCGCAAGATGGATCCCCTAGTTTGTACGTCGATCCGTCTCCGGAGGGAAAGGCTTGGCAGCAGACATACGCCACACCGATACAGGATTCGCCAGCACCTGATATTGGGACTGTCGAGTGAAGAGGGCCTGGTCAAGAACCAAGGAAGCGATCATCCTGGCAGCGCCACCTCGCAATCTTGTGTGGAGAGGTGGATGACCTTTTAGACAATTCCCACTCTGAAACTGCTCCAGCCCCCCGCAATCCGTTTGACCTCGACCCGCGGCTATACGCGTATCATCTTCTTCAGGTTCTCCAGGCTGCGGCGGGAGCACTCGAGCGGCGTTCCGCCGCCGTAGTGTTCCTGTTCGACGATGTACCACTCGGTGCCGCCGGCCTCGCAAAGGACCAGGATCTCGTCCCACTTCACCTGTCCTTCGCCGACGATCCCGGTTCCGCCATGTTCCTTCATATGGATCGTGGTGGCGCGGCCGGGGAACTTCTTGAGGACGGCAACGGGATCCCCTCCGCCGCTCATGCAGTTGCCGGCGTCGAGTTGCATGACGACCTTGGGATCGGCGGCGGAGAAAAAGATGTCCCAGGGCGTCGAGCCGTTGAGGGCCCGGAAGTCGCCGCCGTGCGCATGGTAGCCCACGCGCATCCCGTCGCCCGCGACCTTGGCGGCGATGTCGTTGAATTCCTTCGCCGCGTTCTCCCAATCGTCGCGGGTCTTGTTGCCCATGCCCGGCACAATCAGGAACCTGTTGCCGAGCGCCTGATGGAACTCGACGGTGCGCTTCAGGTTGTCCCCGCGAAGCGTGTCGAGACCCGTGTGGGTGCCGCAGCACTTCAGGCTGTTATCAGCCAGGAGTTTCTTGAGTTCCTGCGCCGTCTTGCCGTGGTAGCCTGCGAACTCGACGCCCTCATAGCCCATCTTGCCCACAGCCTCGATGGTGCCCGCGAGATTTTTGCCGCAATCGTCGCGCACCGAGTACAGTTGCAGGCCGATGGGGATGCGTTTCCTGGCGGGCGGCTCCCCCGCGCCGAGCGGTCCAAGGCCCGTCAGGAAGAAGGCGGCCGCACCGCCTGTCCCCACGCGTAGAAAGTCGCGCCTCGAGACGGCACCAAACGAGCAGAGATTCATCGCTTGCTCCTTCACATGGCGGACACCACCGCCGGGGCCGCAAACCCTACCCTACATTCCCGCCCGAACCCGGTCAACATGAATCGGACCCGATTGTTTTCTTGACAGTGGGTTGGGGATAGTCATAATCCGCGCGGTCGGCATGGGGTGGGATTTTCGTGGTTCACCGGCCCCCTTTTCCCTAGAGCACGCGCGATCGTGATGGTTGCGATGTGTTCACATCCGTGAGGGCATTCCCATGAACATCGGCGGCGTTTACATTCCGGTCAGCGTGATGATGTTTCTGGAGTATGCCGTGTGGGGCGCGTGGGCGCCGGTGCTGGCGGCCCGGCTGCTGGGCCCGCTGAAGATGAGCGGTAAACAGACCGGATGGATCTACGCGACGCTTCCCTTGGCGTGCATGATCTCGCCGTTGGTCGCCGGGTCGCTGACCGACAAGTGGGTCAACGCCGAGTGGGTTCTCATCGCGGCGCACCTGATCGGCGCCGTGCTGCTGTTTGCCGCGGCCCGATGCCAGCGGTTTACCCCCTTGTTTATTGTGATGCTGCTGTATTCGATTTTCTACGCCGCCACACTTCCGCTGGTTAACGCCGTGCTCTTCTCGCACGTTGAGGGCGTCGGCGGGGACGTCGGCAAGGTGTTTATCTGGGCGCCGGTGGCTTGGGCGCTGATCGGGTATATCCTGACCGGCTGGCGGTGGATCTTCAAGACCGAGGGCGAGGGCCGCGACTGCCTCTACCTGGCCGCCGTGTTGTCGCTGCTGATGGGGGTGGCCTGCCTGTTCCTGCCGGCCACGCCGCCGGCCGGCAAGGGGACCATGCCCATCGCCGGAATTGTGGAAATGCTCCGCGACGGCAACTTCCTGGTCTTCTTCATCGCCTCCATCATCATCGCCGGCATGATGCAGTTCTACTTCCTCGGCACCGCGCGGTTCATGCAAGACATCAAGGTTCCGGGCAAGAACGTGCCGGCCTCGATGGCGATCGCCCAGATTGCCCAGGCCGCGGCCACGTGGTTCGCCTTAGGCTACTTCCTGGAAGTCGTCGGTTTCAAGAACACGCTGATCATCGGCGCCGGATGCTGGCTGGTCATGTATATCATTTACGTGTCGATCGGCTCGCGCTGGCCGGTCGTGGCGTCGCAGAGTCTGCACGGCCTGGCGTACGTGTTCTTCATAATCGTCGGGCAGATTTTCGTCGACGCGGTGGCCCCGCCGGAAATCCGCAGCTCGATGCAGGCGATGATCTTTTTCGCCACGGTCGGCGTGGGGATGTTCCTGGGAACCCAGTTAGCCGGCGTCGTGATGGACAAGTTCTCCGTCGATGGCCGGTTCCAATGGCGCAAAATCTGGCTCGTGCCGATGATCGTCGTTCTGATCGGCGTTGTGCTGCTGGCGACGCTGTTCAACTATACGCCGCCGGCCGGAAACTGACCCGCCACCCTCCCCAAAGCCGTTGATGCTCCCTCTCCCTTGATGGGAGAGGGAGGGGGTGAGCGGCTGTGTTTCTTTTCAAGCGTTTTTTGGCAGTGGTGGCGACCATAGGCAATCGTTCCTTACAAGGGTATTCAGGATGACGAGGATCTTTCGCATGCAGGCGGTGATCGCAACCTTGAACTTTTTGCCTTGGGACTCCAGACGTTGGTAAAACTTCCGGATAATCTCGTTGGAGCGGATCGCCGAGAGGGCCGCCATGTAAAGCATGTTACGGACCGGCATCCGGCCACCCCAGATTTTGGACTGTCCGGCCCATTTGCCGGACTTGAAGTCCCACGGGGCCAGGCCGGCCAACGCCGCAATCTGCTGCCGATTGATTCGGCCCAGTTCCGGCAGATGCGACAAGAGCATGGCGCTGGTCCCGGGCCCGACGCCCTTGAAGCTCTGGACGATTTCGTCCTTGCGTCGCAGGCCGTCGTCGGAGTCGATATTGTCACGGATCAGTTTGTCCAGATCGATGATCTGCTGCTCAAGCAGGCGGATAACCTTCTGGAGGCTCTTGCGGACATTGGCATGGCGGGCCATCTGGAGGCGATTGGACTCCTGGGTCATCAGGTCGGAGAGCTGGCGGCGTCGCGTTACCAATTCGGCCAGATTCACGGCCTGTTGCGAAGATTCCTGGCGTGGCTTAGGCTTGACCATACTTGCGAATCGGGCCAGGACCTGAGCGTCGATTCGATCGGTCTTGGCCAGTTGGCCGATGCCGCGGGCGAAGTCGCGGACTTGGCGAGGATTGGCGACAACGACCTTATGGCCGGCGCCGATCAGGTCGGCCACGAGCGATCTCTCGTAGCCGCCGGTGGCTTCCATGACGATCAGAGCGACCGGGTGGTTCTGGAGGGCGTCCAGAAGGCACTGCCGCCCCGTGGGGTCGTTGGGAAGGGACAAGGCGAGACCCGAGGGATCTGAGGCGACGTCGAAGGAATCCTTGGCAACATCGATGCCGACGTACAGCGTATGCGACATGGCGACCTCCCTATCTTGCCGATGCGAGCTCGACGGGCGTGTGGTTCGCCGTCGGCTCAGGCGGCTGTCCGGGCTCTTCCCACAGGGGCGGCGAGGATCACGCTCACCCACGGCCTGGTTGGCCAAGGGGTATCCGATCTCTCGCCGCCCGGTCTGGTCTCGTCGGCTCGCTGCGCTCGCCTCCTCGACCAAACCGGAACCTATGGGAACATTCGCCATGACCTTTTTCAACATACAAGGGTGAATGCCTTGCCTTGCGGCCACCCTTTTTCCCCCTCACCCAACCCTCTCCCGCGAGGGGAGAGGGGAAGAAAAAGCATGTTTTCAGAAAAGTCGTAGCGCGGGGCCTTGTGCCCCGCGCAAGCGGGCGCGGGGGATAAACCCCCGCGCTACGGATTGACACGGGGCCAGAAAAGATGGACTGGCCCCTTTCCCGGCCGCATGGAAATAGCGCCTGTCCCCTTCCCCACGTCGCATCGGAATGTATTGGCAAATGCCGGATTCGGTGTCTATACTTCTGGGGTACATGCAGGATCGAGTTTCACGCGGGCGAATCATGGGGCGTCGGGAGGCTTTTACCCGTCAGTCTACTCATTGTTCGCCGAAGAAGAGATGAAATTGGCACTTAAACAATTCGTTGATGACTTCGCGGCGGCCCTGAGCGAAGTGGACCATCGCGGGGACACATTTAGGAATTTCCGACCTGGAATCGGGCCGTTTGCCGAATCCAATGCAGTCAGGGAATCGCTTGCAGTTCTGAAGGAGAAACATCCAGAGGTATATGCACCAGCGGTTACTATGCGCCAACCCGATCTCCTCATTCCAGACGAATGGCAAGTGGAATTCAAGATTGTTCGACCATTTGGCGACAACGGAAGGGAGGCGGAGAACTGGTCGCAAAACGTCCTTCATCCCTATCCAGGAAACACTAGCTCTATCGGGGACTGCCTCAAGCTTATTGAAGCAGAGGGAAACGAACGCAAGGCCGTCGTCGTGTTCGGATACGAACACGATTCAGCTCGAATCCCGCTCGATCCCTGCATCGAGGGTTTTGAACTGCTCGCCGGGAAGCTGTTTGGGATACGGCTTTCAAGACGCATTGAGAAAAGAGTTGGGGGGCTGATTCACCCTGTCCATCAAGTCCTGAGGGTCTTTGCGTGGGAAGTTCTTGGAAAACAAAACGAAGGAGAGTAATCGGGGCACGCCGTACCCAATGCTACTATTGTGTGATAATCGGGGGACGCGATACTCATTTCTCCTGTCGCAGCGGCCGGCCTACCGGGCCCGGGGCTTACGGGCCTTGCGGCGCTTGCCACGCGTCAGGTCCAACATCCGGCCGTTCTTGATGACCCAGACCGGGGTCCCGGTCTCCAGGCCCTCTCGTAGCGCCCGCTTGGCTGCCCGGCGAAGGGCTGCGGCTATAGCGAGAAAGTCCGGATCCATCGTTCCTGTGATCTTCTGAGTCATGAACTCTCTTTCGGCTCCGCCATCGGCTGATCCATCTCGCCCGCGCATCGGCGGCCAGTATAGCAGGCACGCCCTTGAAAGCCACCGCAAAGACGGCGACGCACTCCTCTTCGCAATCCGTTTGACCTCGCCCCGCAGTGCCGCTAAACTGGCTGTCCGGCGAATTGCGAGCGGAGAAACCTCATGGCCGACGAACTCGCGTACGTGATGATCACCCCCTACAGCCTCCACAAGAGCCGGACGGGAGGCATCATCGGGCGGCTCGTAAGTCTCGCGAAACTCGACCTGGTGGGCATCCACGTGGTCGCCCCGAGCGACGCCTGGGTGGACGAGTACCTGGAACTCCTGAAGAAAAGCGACCTCGGAAACCCCGTCCGCGAGGCCTTCATCCAGTACGTGGACGAGAACCTCCGCCGCCGAAACCTCCAGGGCCTCTCCAACCGGTGCCTGGTGCTCCTCTTCCGCGGCGAGAACGCCTTCAATCACCTCGTGGACGACGTAGTGGGAAAGGCCGGCCCCAAGGTGACAGGCCACACCGTCCGCGGGACATATGGCGACTTCCAGAACGGGCCGGACGGCCAGGTCCGCTACTTCGAGCCGGCCGTCATCTGCGGCCCGGACCCGGAGACGGTGCGGGAGGAACTGGCGTTCTTCGCGCGGACGGCGCCGACCGACGGCGGGGTGGTCGAGTCGGCGGTGAATTTCCTCCCCGGAAGCGAACGGTTCGAGACGGAACTGGTGATCCTGAAGCCGGAGAACTTCGAGAAGCGCTCCCGCCGTCCCGGCAACATCATCGACGTCTTCTCGCGCACGGGCCTCTACATCGTGGGGGCGAAACTCCTGTCGATGTCCTCGGCCCAGGGCGAGGCGTTTTACGGGCCGCTGCTGGACCAGTTCCGCGAGAGGCTCCAGTTCCTCATCGAGAAGACCATGCGCGAGCGGCTCCAGGGCGCCTTTGATTTCGATCTGCCCGAGGAGTTTTACAAGACGGCCAATCGCATGCTCGCCGACTCCAACGCGCGGGCCGAGTTCGCCAGGATCGTCCAGTACATGACGGGCGTGGACCCGCGCAAGGTGCGGAGCGAAGCGGAAGGGAAGCGGCCGGGCCCCGGCCGGTGCCTCGTCCTCCTCTACCGCGGCGAGGACGCCATCGCCAAGATCCGCTATTGGCTCGGCGCGACGAACCCCGACCAGGCGGAGTCGGGCACGGTGCGGAGCGACTTCGGCCGCGACCTCATGCGCAACGCGGCCCACGCCTCCGACTCCTCCGAAAACGCCGAACGGGAACGCAAGATCATCGGCATGTGGAAAACCGAGCTGGAGCCCGACTTCAAACGCATCATCGAAGAGTTCCTTGCGGAATCGTAGCGCGGGGCCTTGTGCCCCGCGCAAGGGGAGCGCGGGGGATAAACCCCCGCGCTACTGGCAAAGACGGAATCCCTCTGGCACCTCGGAGGCCGCTGTGGCCGAGCCCCATCGCCTCACCGTCCGCGTCCGCTACGGCGAAGCCGATCCGATGGGCCGGCTCCACCACGCGAACCTGCTCGTCTATTTCGAGATGGGGCGCACGGAACTCTTGCGGGAGCACGGCCTCGTGTATGCCGAGATGGAGGCGCGAGGCCGATACGTCGCCATCGCCGAAGTCCACCTCCGCTACCATGCCGCGGCGCGGTACGACGAGGAACTCATCGTCGAGACTCTCGTTCGCGAGGTCCGCGGCGCCCGGGTCGTCTTTGCGAACCGCCTGCTGCGCGAGGATGCCGGCGGCGAGACGGTCGTCGCCGAGGCCGAGATCACGGGGGCCCTCGTGGACGCCCGCGGCCGGCCGCAGCGGTTCACGCCCGAGGAGCGGGCCCTCCTCCTTGACTCGTAGCGCCGTGGCGTTATGATGAGCTCCGTTCCCCTCTCCCTTGATGGGAGAGGGGGCAGGGGTGAGGGTGGGGAAGGAGCAACGAATAATGAATGCCGAACAAGGAACCGCAGAACGCCGAAGGAAAAAGCAAAAC
>JBAUDW010000126.1:0-2106 GCA_049678285.1 Phycisphaerae bacterium | reverse complement strand
GCCGCGCGGCGAGGCGGGGCGGAACGGGCGCGGTAGGGAACGTGACCGGCGGCAGCGGGGCGCACGGCCGGGCAAGACCGGCCGTGGCACACAGGCGCGCGCGGACGAAGCGATCAGCGGGCGAGGTGGATCATGAGGACCGCCAGGTCCGCCGGGCCGATGCCGGCGATGCGGCCGGCCTGGCCGAGGGAACGCGGCCGGATGCGGGCGAGTTTCTCGCGGGCCTCGGCCCGGAGGTGCGGCACGGCTGCATAGTCGAGGGTCGGCGGGATGGGGCGGTCTTCCATGCGTCGGGCACGCTGGACCTCGCGTTCCTGGCGTTCGAGGTATCCGGCATACTTGGCCTCGATTTCGACCTGCTCGCGCGCTTCGGGCGACAGGCGGAGCGACTCCAGGTCCGACACTTCGGCAGCCAAAGTCTCCCACGTGACTTCGGGTCGGCGCAAGAGTTCCTCGAGGGTGCGCCCGCCGCGGCGCACGCGTCGCAGGACGTCCTGGGCGGAGCGAATCTGTCGCTCCTTTTCCTGGAGCGCGGCCCAGGCGTCGTCGGCGACGAGGCCGACCTCGCGGCCGAGGGGCATGAGGCGGCGGTCGGCGTTGTCGTGGCGCAGAAGGAGCCGGTACTCGGCGAGGCTGGTGAACATGCGGTAAGGTTCCTCGGCGCCCTTGGTCACCAGGTCGTCCACAAGGACGCCGAGATAGGCCTGGTCGCGTCGGAGGACGACGGGCGGAGAGCCGGCGAGGCTGCGAGCGGCGTTGATGCCGGCGAGGATGCCCTGCCCTGCGGCCTCCTCGTAGCCGCTCGTGCCGTTGATCTGGCCGGCGAGATAGAGGCCCGGGACGATCTTGGATTCGAGTGTGGCCTGGGTCTGGAGAGGCGGGACGAAGTCGTACTCGATGGCGTAGCCGTAGCGGAGGATCCTCGCGCGTTCCATGCCGGGGATGGCGTGGACGATCCGGTCCTGGACGTCCTCGGGGAGGCTGGTGGAGATGCCGTTGCAGTACACTTCGTCGGTCGAGCGTCCTTCGGGTTCGAGGAAGACCTGGTGGCGCGGGCGGTCGGGGAATCGGACGACCTTGACCTCGATGCTGGGGCAATAGCGCGGGCCGGTGGACCGAATCTGGCCGGTGTAGAGGGGGGCGCGGTCGAGGCTGGAGCGGATGGCCTGGTGGACCTCGGGGGTGGTCCAGGTGATCCAGCAGGACATCGGCTCCATTGGCCGAGGCGGCGAGGAAAAGGAGAAGCGGACGCAATTCGGGTCGGAGGGCTGCTCGGCGAGGCGCGCGTAATCGAGGGTTCGGCCGTCGACGCGCGGAGGCGTTCCGGTCTTGAGGCGTCCGAGTCGCAGGCCGGCGCGCTGGAGTGCGGCGGAGAGGCGGTCGGCGGCGGGCTCGTCAATGCGTCCGCCGGGCCACATCTTATCGCCGCGATGGAGGATGCCGCGCAAGAAAGTGCCGGTCGTGAGGACGACGGCGCGGGCGCGGTACACGTTGCCGCCGGCACATCGTACGCCGGCGATCCCGGCGCGCCGGGACTCGACGAGGAGGTCCGTGACGGTTTCTTCGAGGACGGCGAGGTTGGGGATGCGGGCGAGGCGCTGGCGCATGGCGCGGACGTAGGCTTGGCGGTCGCACTGGGCGCGGGGGCTTCGGACGGCGGGCCCTTTGCTGCGGTTGAGGAGGCGGTACTGGATGGCGGTGGAGTCGGCGACTTGGGCCATCAAGCCGCCGAGGGCGTCGATTTCGCGGACGATCTGGCCCTTGGCGAGGCCGCCGATGGCGGGGTTGCAGGACATTTGGGCGATGCGTTCGGCGGAGATGGTGAGCAGCGCGGTCCTTGCGCCGAGGCGAGCGGCGGCGGAGGCGGCCTCGCAGCCGGCGTGGCCGGCGCCGACGACGAGGATGTCGAACGCGGGTTCGGGCATGGGAGGACATTATACAATGCAAAGTGCAGAGTGCAGAGTGCAGAGTAAAAGGCGACGGCAAACGGCAAACGACAAACGGCAATGACCAAGAATGAAACGGCGACATTGCGCATCGTCACGTTTAGCCGCGAGCCGGAGGCGAGCGCGTTTCTGACTCGTGGGCGAAGGCGCATGCCCACGC
>JBAUDW010000125.1:0-3188 GCA_049678285.1 Phycisphaerae bacterium | reverse complement strand
GAGGCGTTGAGACGGCCGTTTCGGCGGTCGTGGAGCCACCGTTGAAATACCACCCTTGTGCTGTTGGTTACCTCACCCCGACCCGTGAATCCGGGCGGGGGACCGTGCTAGGTGGGCAGTTTGACTGGGGCGGTCTCCTCCTAAAAGGTAACGGAGGAGTGCAAAGGTCGGCTCAGCGCGGTTGGCAATCGCGCTTCGAGTGTAAAGGCACAAGCCGGCTTAACTGCGAGATATACAAATCGAGCAGATACGAAAGTAGGCCTTAGTGATCCGGTAATCCCGTGTGGAAGGGTTATCGCTCATCGGACAAAAGGTACTCCGGGGATAACAGGCTGATGACTCCCGAGCGTCCATAGCGGCGGAGTCGTTTGGCACCTCGATGTCGGCCCATCGCATCCTGGGGCTGAAGGCGGTCCCAAGGGTTCGGCTGTTCGCCGATTAAAGCGGTACGCGAGCTGGGTTCAGACCGGCGTGAGCCAGGTCGGTCCCTATCTGCCGTGGGCGGAGGATACTTGAGAGGGCGTCTCCCTAGTACGAGAGGACTCGGAGGCACGTGCCGAGGGTGTACCTGTTGCGGCGCCAGCCGCATAGCAGGGTAGCCCAGCACGGAAAGGCTAAACGCTGAAGGCATCTAAGCGTGAAGCCCTCCTCAAGACCAGGTATCCAGGTCCGCAAGGACGAGAGGCCCCTGGTAGACCACCAGGTTGATAGGCCGGACGTGTAAGGCCCGAAAGGGCTTCAGCCGACCGGTACTAATGGCCAATCACTTGACCACATTAATTCTTTTCTTTCACAACCGCGACTCACACGCTTCGCCCTTTGCCGCTATTCGCAACCCGACGATCGGTTCGCCATGCGCGAACCCCGTTATCCGCCGCGATTGCCGCTTGCGGCTTAGCGTCCGTTATGTTTCCGCCTTGACGCGACGCGCGCCGTTGCGTTTAGCCGCGAGCCGAAGGCGAGCGCGTTCCGTTGACAAGTAAATATCGAGCGCAGGGTGGCACGGGCGGTTTACTTGCCCCGAGTCTCGTCGAGGGGCCCGCCAGTGCGACAGGCGCTCTCGAGTTTTTCCGGTGGCATCACGAACGGGGCCACACCTCTTCCCATTCCGAACAGAGTCGTTAAGCCCGTTCCGGCCGATGGTAGTCCGTAAGGGCGAGAGTAGGTGGCCGCCGGAGTTGATTCCCACGCCGGGTCCGCCTTGGGCGGGCCCGGCTTCTTTTTGCGACCCCACGCGCCCCGACCGCTCCCCGCTTGACGCGCCCCGCCGCGCCAACGTATAGTCAACGGGTCGCATTTCGACCCTCTCGGGGAACCGTTTGCGAAAGGGAGCCCGCCCATGGCCGCCATCGACTCGATCCGAAAGTACCTCGCCAACGAAGCCGACGAACTCCTCGCCTACAAGGCCCGCGGCATCCCTAAGGAACAATTGCACCTGCCCGGCCCCGACTTCGTCGACCGCGTCGTCGCATCAAGCGACCGCCCCGCCGCCGTCCTCAATCAGTTGCGCCGCCTCTTCAGCCACGGCCGCCTCGCCGGCACAGGCTACCTCTCCATCCTTCCCGTCGACCAGGGCATCGAGCATTCCGCCGCCGCCTCCTTCGCGCCCAACCCCATCTATTTCGATCCCGAGAACATCGTCCGCCTCGCCGTCGAGGGCGGATGCAACGCCGTCGCCTCCACCCTCGGCGTCCTCGGCGCCGTCTCACGCAAGTACGCCCACAAAATCCCCTTCATCGTCAAACTCAACCACTCCGAACTTCTTACCTATCCCAATTTCTACGACCAGACCATGTTCGCCCAGGTCGACCAGGCCTATTGGATGGGCGCCGCCGCCGTCGGCGCCACCATCTACTGGGGAAGCCCCGAGTGCCGGCGGCAACTCCAGGAAGTCTCCGACGCCTTCCGCCAGGCCCATCAGCGCGGCATGTTCACCGTCTGCTGGTGCTACCTCCGCAACGATGCCTTCAAAACCCAAGAGGCCGACTACCACCTCGCCGCCGACCTGACGGGACAGGCCAATCACCTCGGCGTCACACTCGAGGCCGACATCGTCAAACAGAAGGCCCCGGCGTGCAACGGCGGCTATCTCGCCCTCTCGACCAAGGAAAAGAAATTCGGCCGAACCCACAAACGCGTTTACGACGAACTCTGCACCGACCATCCCATCGAGTGGACACGCTGGCAGGTCGTCAACTGCTACATGGGCCGCGCCGGACTCATCAACTCCGGCGGCGCGTCCGGCGCCGACGACTTCGCCCAGGTCACACGCACTGCCGTCGTCAACAAACGCGCCGGCGGCATGGGACTCATCACCGGAAGAAAATCCTTCCAGCGACCCATGGAAGAGGGCGTCAAACTCCTGAACGCCGTCCAGGACGTGTATCTCTGCAAGGAAGTGACGGTCGCGTGAGGCGTCGCCCGCGCGCCGTTTACATTTAGCCGCCCAGTTTACTGGGCGCGTGCTGTGCGCCTGGCGCACGGCACGTACGCTGGAGGTCGGCATGAACGCTCGCGACACCGTCACGCTCGACGCCGGCGGCAAACCGGTGACCGTTCGTTTCCTCGGCGCCGGCGCCGCCGCGGGCCTCGACCCCTTCGTCGGCGCCTTCGAGGTCGCCCCCGAGGGGGCGGGGCCGCCGCACACCTTCCGCGTTGCCATGGAGGGACTGAAGTTCCTCTGGGCCGCCGACGCCGCCCTCGACGCCGACCAGGCCGCCGAACGCATCATGCGCTCCGTCGGCCTCCTCTCGGTCGAAGCGCATTTGGCCGGTCGCCTCCGCCCCGACAAGTCCGGCGTCCTTCAGGTCCGCGATTTTATCGGCGCCCGCTACCCCGACTATACGAGCGTCGAGCGGTTCGTCGGCTCGCTCTGCGAATCGCCCGGACGCATCCAGCGCCTCTGCCGCGAGGATGTCCTGGCCTGCCTCGCCGCCCACGCCGCCGAAGAAAAGACCGAGGCCGATCCGACTGGACCCGGCCTCACCGTCTCCGGCATCCTCGCGTGGCCTGGAAAGCGACGCTTCTACTCCGAAGAAGAAATCCGCGATGCCCTCCTCGCCCACGAATCGGACGGCCTCGTCGAACGCCGCGACGACCGCTACCGCCCCGCCCCTAACCAGGATTTTGCATCTACGCGGCCTTGGCATCATGAATCAGTGTCCGAATCAGGTTGAGGATGATCTTGC
>JBAUDW010000124.1:0-4587 GCA_049678285.1 Phycisphaerae bacterium | reverse complement strand
CGGCGCGCCGGGACGGCACGGGCAGCGCGGGGGATGAACCCCTGCGCTACAATGACGAGATAACGCCAACCTTCGAAAATGGGTCATGCCAGAAAATCTAGTCACACCCGCCCATCCCAGGTCGGCGCGATCAGCGGAGCAAGAGAACGGTCGGCCGGGGCGGCAGGAGTTCCGGCCCGCCGGCCGGCAGATTCGTCATGGTCTCAAATTCGTTGCGGGGACGGCAACTAGCAGGACGCTGGGCGGCAGCAACGCGCCGGGCGAAGGCGCCGGGATGGACCAATCGGGGTCGGCGTCCCAATCACTTTCCAGCTCCCCGTAATCGGCTTCGCTTCTGGCGGCTGTGATGAAGGCGACCAAGACGCTCAAGCCGATGACGAGGCCGATCAGGATGCAGACGGCGGAGGCGATGATGCCGGCGATGGCGAGTCCTCGGCCGCCGAGCGTGCCGCGGCTCGCGTCGATTTTCTTGAGGGCGACGATGCTGAGGACGAGGCCCACGATGCCGCCGACGCCGCACGTGCACAGGCCGCCGAGGCCGACGAGGAGGCCGGCAATCGCGTGGCCGCTCGTCTTCGGTGCGGGGGCCGGGGCCGTCGGCCGCGAGGGTTCGACTCCTGGCGGGGTGTGGGTCATCGCACGTTTCTCCTTTCGGGTGCGTGTCGTCTCCGGCCGGCGCCGGTCGCGCCGGAGCGGATATTATAGCGCGGAACCGCGGTCGGGGCAAGCGAGAGATTGGGTGTGCCAAGATTTTCTGGCAGGCCCTTGGAAGGCCCCGCGACTTGGGTGCCAGGCCGCACTTCCCCTGGCGCGCGGGTGGCATGCCCACCCTGTTGGGGTGGGCATGGAGCGCGGACGCATGCTCACGCAAAGGAAAAGCGTGAGCATGCCACCCGACCCATTCGAGGTGCCAGGGCCCGTGCCAGAAAATCTTGCCACACCCGAGAGATTTGAAGAAGGTGGCTGGGCTTGTCCTGGGGCGCGGGTCGGCCTATAATCGTCGCCGAGCGTTGTCTTTCGATCTGACGCCCGGGTGCGGAACGGCGGCGGACACGGAGGGCGAATGTTGCGCATCCACCTGCTTGCAGTCGTGGTCATGGGTTTGCTGCTGACGCCGGCGCCGGCGGCCGGCGAGGCCGCCGACGGCCCCATCCCCTCGCCCGAGCAGGGCTGGCCGCAGTGGCACGGACGCTGGCGCGACGGCATCTCGCGCGAGACCGGGCTCCTCCAGCAATGGCCGGAGGGAGGCCCGAAGGCCCTCTGGACGGCCGAGGGCCTCGGCCGAGGCTGGTCCGGGCCTATCATCACGGGTGGGTACATCTACATTGCTGGGGACTTCGACCAGGAATGTTACGTCCTATGCCTCGACAGCCAGGGCAACGAGCGCTGGCGGACACCCAACGGCAAGGCGTGGACTCGCAATCACCCGGGGTCCCGGGCCTCGTGCTGCTACGCCGACGGGCGCGTGTACCACATGAACGGGCACGGGCGGCTGGCGTGCCTGGACGCCGAGACCGGCAAGGAACTGTGGGCGCAGAACGTCCTGGAGCAGTTCGGCGGCCGGCCGATCACCTGGGGCATTGCCGAGGGCGTCCTGGTGCACGAGGGAAAGGTGTTCGCAACGCCGGGCGGCCAGCAGGCGTTCATGGTGGCCCTGGACGCCAAGACCGGCCGGCCCGCCTGGACCAGTCCGCCTCTCGACGACCCGGCCGTGCAGCGCACCGGGTACGCCTCGCCCATCCTCGTCGGGTTCGGCGGGCGGAAACTTCTCGTGAACCTGGCGCTTCGGGCCATCGTGTGCATCGACGCCGACACCGGTAAACTGTACGACACGTTCCCCAAGCGGACCAAGTTCGACGCCTCGTGCGCCACGCCCGTTTTCCACCGCGGCGGCATCTTCTACGCGCTGCCCACCAAGAGCGGGGCCGTGTTCCTGGACCTGGTGGCCGGCGACGACGGCGTCCGCTTCCGCAAAAAGTGGGAGGGACGCATGGACAACTGCAACGGCGGGGCTGTTGCAGTGGATGGTTATATCTACGGCAGCGGATGGGACGAGGCCGGCTGGGTCTGCTACGACGTCGCCACCGGCGCCCAGACGTACAAAAGCCGCGACCTCGCGCGCGGGGCGCCCACCTACGCCGACGGCCGACTGTATTGCCTGGGCGAGGACGGGACGATGGCGCTCGTCCGGCCCGGCCCGCAGGCGTTCGACGTCGTCAGCCGATTCCGCCTGGTCGAGGAGAAGTGCCACGACGCCTGGACCCACCCGGTCATCCTGGACGGCCGGCTGTACCTGCGGTACCACGACCGGCTGACGTGCTACGACATCCTCCAGCCGAAGTGAGGCGGCAGCGCAGGCGGCGGTTCAGGCAGGCGCGCCCGATTCGGCTTGCCCTTGCGCCGAGGCAGCCCTACAATCTCTCCCGAATCGAGCATTCACACAGGGACTGCATGGAATCCATCTACGTCAAAGCGCGGACCCTGCCGGAGGCCTGGGAGCAGGCCGTCCGCGAGTGCTGGGAAAAGGGCGCGCGGTTCCGCACCCAGTACGACAAGCCCGACGATCCCGAGAGCCGCGATGTCGCCTGCCTCATCCACGTCACGGAGCCGTTCGCCGAGCCGAGGATCCACAAGGCCTTCCCCGGGGGCCTCGAGGACCTCGAGGTCTATCGGGCCGAGGTGCTGTACGGCGTGCACGACCACTGGATCGCGCCGGAGGAGGGGAAGTGGGAGTACACGTACCACGAGCGGCTGCGGGCGTACAAGGTGCCCGGCCGCGCGGAGCCGATCGACCAGATTGCCGAGGTCGTGCGGCTCCTGCGGGAGACGCCGTACACGCGGCGGGCGCAGGCGGTGACGTGGCAGGCGTGGAACGACCTTGGCATCCGCGACCCGGCGTGCCTTCAGCGGATGTGGTTCCGCGTAGAGGAAGGCCGCGACGGCCGGACGGACCGCCTGAACCTGGCGATTCACATCCGCTCCAACGACGCCTTCAAAGCGGCATTTATGAACATGTACGCATTCACGGAACTCCAGCGCGAAGTGGCCCGGCAACTCGGTGTCGAGCCGGGCGAGTACGTGCACGTGGCCGACTCGTTCCACATCTACGGCTCGTACTTCGCGGAGTTCGAGGGGTTCCTCCGGCTCCTCCAGAAGCGGCCGGACCGGTATTACACGACGGCGTTTGCGAGGCCGGTGTTCGAGGACGGGGCGCGGCGGGTGCTGGCGGAGGCGGATCTGCCGCCCGGGGCCCGCGCGGCCATCCAGAAGCGCCTTACAGAACTGGAATCGGGCGCGGAGGAGTGAACCTTTGCGCGGTGGGTCTCCCGACCCGCCGCGCGGGGTGCCATGCTTTCGCTTGCGAAAGCATGTTTCCGGCCCGTGGGTGAGCATGCTTTCGCAAAGGCGCGAAAGCATGGCACCCGCAATAGCGGAGGGTTGAGCGTGGAACCACGTCCGGAGCAGGCGCCGCCGGTCGGCGAGCGGAACGTCCCGCCGGGGAACGATCGCCGCGGGAAGAGCCGCATCGACACCGAGCCGCTCTATGCGTCGCCATTCACCATCATGGGCCGGGTGCGGAGTTTCCGCCACGCGATCCTGGGCCTGGTGTTCGTCCTGCGGAGCCAGCACAACGCATGGCTGCACGCGCTGGCGACCGTGCTCGCGCTCGTGCTGGGCGCCGTGCTTCAGTGGACGGGCGTGAAGGATTTCACGCCGGGCGAATGGTGCGCGCTGGCCGTCGCCATCACCGTCGTCTGGGTGGCCGAGGCCTTCAACACGGGCCTCGAGGTCCTCGCGGACGCGACCACGTCGGAGCGGCATCCGGTGGTGAAGATCGCGAAGGACTTGGCGGCGGGAGCGGTGCTGGTGGCCGCCATCGGGGCGACCATCGTCGGCATCATCCTCTTCCTGCCGCCCCTCGTGGAACTGGTTAGCCGTTTGTTCAAGCAGCGGCTTGGGGGTTGATTTCAGGCCGTTCGGCTCTACAATGCGACACTCTCGGGTCGGGGCGTAGCTCAGTTTGGCTAGAGCGCTGCGTTCGGGACGCAGAGGTCGCTGGTTCAAATCCAGTCGCCCCGACCATTGTTTTGGCGCATGGCCGAAGAGGTCGCTGGTCGCCGAGGGCGACTAAAGTTCAAATTTCAGCCGCCTTCGGCGGCCCAGTCGCCCCGACCATGTTAAGAAAAGGGGTGCGGCTCTCGGGTCGCACCCTTTTCCCTTTCATCGGAGCGGAAATGACATGCTGGGTGTATGTGCTCCGTGATCGGCATGGCCGGCACTATATCGGCATCACCACGCGATTACGCCGGCGGATCAAGGAGCACAACGCTGGATGTACGAGGGCCGACGCAGGACGAGGCCCCTTCACACTTGTCCACAAAGAACCCTATACCGACCATACAGTAGCCCGTGCCCGCGAGGAGTTCCTTAAGTCCGGTGCTGGTCGTGAGTGGCTTAAGGAGCAGTTAGCCAAGAGGTCGCTGCCCGCCGAAGGCGGGTAAAGTTCAAATTTCAGTCGCCGCAGGCGACCCAGTCGCCCCGACCATGGAAAGCGGGCCGGTCCGGAAGGATCGGCCCGCTTTCCAT
>JBAUDW010000123.1:0-2340 GCA_049678285.1 Phycisphaerae bacterium | reverse complement strand
CCCCTCACCCTACCCTCTCCCCCCGGAGGGTGGAGAGGGATGTTTTCAACAGAGCAAGCCTCTAACAAAACGCCATCGCGTAGCGGCAACGAGGGACAAAGGGACGAAGGGACACAGGGAAAATCCGAATGGCGAAACTTGCCCGCCTGCGGCGGGCTCCAATGACGAATCAATTCCGAATAACGAAATCCGAATCGCGCGCCTCCGTTTCGTCATTCGGGTTTCGGATTTGATTCGTCATTCGGATTTCGACATTCGTCATTGACGCGCCCTCCGTCCCTTTGTCCCTGGAGTCCCTGATGAAAGACGGCGGGAGAAGGTTTTGTTAGGCGCGCTAAGATTCCCCTTCCCCTACTTTTCCAATGCCGCCGGGGCCAGGAACAGGCCGAGGTGCGAGATCGTCGGGCAGGCCCGGGCGTCCTCAATCCTGAGGCGCACCTTCGTGGCCGTCACCGTCGAGAAACGCAGGATTCGCTTATAGCCGATGGTCTGCCCGCGCCCGAGTTCCTTCCACGCCTGGCCGTCCCACATCTCGACCACAAACGCCTTGACGCGCTGGCCCAGGGCGATGTGCTCCTGGATCATCACGCGGTTGAACGCCGTGCCCGCGCCCAGGTCGACCTGGAGCGACGCCGCCGTCACGCCGTCGTCGGCGGCCCAGTAAGTCGCCTTGTCGCCGTCCACCGCCCTCGCCGCCTCAAACGCGGGCGACCGTCCGCGGACGTTGCTCGCCGTGGCCGCCTTGCCGCGGGCCAGGTCCACGCTAAACGACGCATCGATGGCGGCGCGGAATTCGCGCAGCCGCGCAGCATCGTTCTCGTGCATCAGGCCGCGGCGGTCCGGCGGCACGTTCAGCAGGAGCACGGCGTTCTGACCCACCGAGGCATAATAGATGTCGAGCAACTCTTTCAACGACTTGACCTTGCCGTCCTCGCCCGCGTGGTAGAACCACCCCGGCCGGATGGAGACGTCGGCCTCAGCCGCCACCCAGTCGGGGCCCCCCTCCACCCCGTGCGTCTGGTCGGGGTTCCTCTGGCCGATCCTCATCCTGCTGGTGTCGATCGTGGCCCAGTTGGGGTCGGCGGCGTAGCCCTTCTCGTTGCCCACCCAGCGGACGTCCGGGCCGCGGTCGCTGAACAGGCACGCGTCGGGCTGAAGTTTGCGGACGAGCGCCCAGTACGCCGGAAAATCGTACGCCTGTTTCTTGCTGCCGGCCCCGTCGAACCAGACCTCGCACACGCGGCCGTAGTTCGTCAGCAGTTCCGTCAGTTGGTTCATGTAATATTCGTTATACTTCGTAGAATCGCCGTAGCGTGGCTCGTGCCGGTCCCACGGCGACAGGTACACGCCGAAGTCGATTCCAGCCTCGCGGCAGGCGTCGGCCGCCTCCCGGACCACGTCGCCCTTCCCGCCGCGCCACGGGCTGCTCTTGACGGAGTGCTCGGTGTATCGGCTCGGCCAGAGGCAGAAACCGTCGTGGTGCTTCGCGGTCAGGATGAGCATCTTCATGCCGGCGTCCTTGCACGTGCGGGCCCACTGGCGGGCATCCAGCGCGGTCGGGTTGAAAACGGCCGGGTCTTCCTTGCCGTCGCCCCACTCGCGGTCGGTAAACGTGTTGACGCCGAAGTGGGCGAAGGCGATGAGCTCGCGCTCCTGCCACGCCAGTTGGCGCGGCGTCGGGACGGGCGCGAGCGGCGCCGGCGGCGCCACAGCCGGCGATGCCGCACGAACGCATTTCGCTTCCGTCATGAGCAGGCCCCCCAAAAAGACCAGAAACAGGGCCGCCCATAAAACCGGTGCCCTAAAAAGTGGCAACGTCCAGGGGTGCCACCGATTGCTTGTCAATCGGTGGGGCGGGTGTGCAGCGCACGGTTTGACAAGTCCCGGCGCGCCGGGATGGCACTCCCCGCCCGAAGAAGTGCCGTTTTTTTGAGGTGCACCCCACACAACCGGATGTAAGGGTTTATACACGGCGTGTTCTCCTCTCTCGCGGTCGCGTCCCGAAAGCGGGCGAAAACCCGCCGGAGGCGGGCAGGACACCACCTTACGCGCCTCCTTGTACGTGTCAAGCACCGAAACGTCGCTGCGAGCGGCCGCGGGAGTTTACGCCTTTCGAGCCGCCCGCGGAAGCGGGCGGTCACGGCCTGCCCTGAGCGAAGCGCAGCGTAGTCGAACGGGTTCCCTACCGTGGCACGTGCCACGCAGGAATCAAGGCGGGTTTTCAACGCAGAGGACGCCGAGAACGCAGAGTGGCATGCCCACCCCGTTCGGGTGGGCATGGAGAGCGGACACCACCCAAGCAGGGTGGCATGCCCACCCCGTTCGGGTGGGCATGGAGAG
>JBAUDW010000122.1:0-3961 GCA_049678285.1 Phycisphaerae bacterium | reverse complement strand
GGCGCGGTCCGCCAGTTGCCGCACCTTTTCCAGGAAACCCGGTTCGGGCCAGGCGCTGCGGATCGGCTCCAGGACGATGGCCGCCAGGTCCTCAGCGTGGGCAGCCACGATCGCCTCGAGTTCCTCCGGATGGTTGTAGCGGAACGGCAGGGCGGTCCCCGTCAGGCCTCGCGGAACGCCGCGCGGCTCCAGGCCCGGCAGCAGGTGCTCGCCGAGGGCGTTCTCCGTGCCGAGGTTGGCGGCCAGGTACCAGTCGTGCCAGCCGTGATAGCCGCAGAAGGCGACGGTGTCGCGGCGGGTGCAGGCCCGGGCGATGCGAACGGCGATGGCCATTGCTTCGCCGCCCGAGCGGGCGTAACGGACCTTCTCGGCCCAAGGGTGGAGTTCGCACAGGAGGTCGGCCAGCTCGACCTCCTCGGGGCAGTTGAGCGAGCTGCTCGTCCCCGCGTCGATGGCCGCGCGGACCGCCGCGTCCACGTCCGGGTCGGCGTACCCTAGGACGGTCGCGCCGACGCCGCCGATGCTCATGTCGACGTAGCGGTTGCCGTCGAGGTCCCACACCTCCACGCCGCGCGCCCGGCTGAAGTACCCCGGCCAGACGCCCGGGGCGAACCGGTCGGGCCGCTTCGAGAGGAGCTGGGTCATGCCGGGGATCCGTGCCTGGGCCCGCGCCTGCATCCGGAGGCTCCGCTCAAGGTCCATTGGCTCCCCTCACCAGTTCCGTCACGCACCGGATGACCTTCGCAACGTCGTCGTCGGTCATCCCCGGGAACAGCGGTAGCGACAGGCACCGCCGGTAGTATGCCTCGGCGCCCGGACAGTCGCCCGGCCTCGTGCCGAAATGCACCCGGTAGTAGGGCTGAAGATGCACTGGGATGTAGTGGACCTGGGTGACGATCCCCCGGGCTCGCAATTCCAGCATGAACCGGGCACGATCCGTCGCCATGGCGTCGAAGTCGAACAGCGGCACATACAGGTGGAAGTTCGTCTCGCCGTCGGCCGACTCGTACGGTATGTGCACGGGCGCCAGCGGACCGAAGGCCTCGTTGTAGCGGTCGACGATCTCCCGCCGCCGTGCCCGAAACGCATCCAACCTCTTCAGTTGCGACAAGCCCAAGGCACACTGGAGGTCCGTGATCCGGTAGTTGTAGCCGAGGTCCTGCTGCTCGTAGTACCACGGGTTGGGGCGCCGGTCGCCCCCGTCGCCGCCGCGGCGCTGGAAGGCCAGGTCCTCATGGACAAACTCCCCCGGGTCGCTCGTGAGACCGTGCGAGCGGAACCGCCTCAACCGCCGGGCTAGGTCCGGATCGTTGGTCAGGACCATGCCGCCCTCCCCCGTCGTGATGTGCTTGACGGGGTGGAAGCTCAGGACCGCCATGTCCGAGAAGTCGCACCGCCCGACCGGCCGGCCCTTGTAGAGGGACCCGAGCGCGTGGCAGGCGTCCTCGATGATGGCGATCCGCCGGCCCAGACGCTTCTCGGCCGCCCGGACGATGTCGCCGATCGCCTCCATGTCGCAACTCTGCCCGGCGAAGTGGACCGGGATGACCACCCGCGTCCGCTCAGCGATCTTCTTCTCGACCTGGGCGGGCAGGACGTTATAGGTCCGAGCGTCGATGTCTGCAAAAACCGGCCGCGCCCCGCAGTAGGCCGCACAGTTGGCCGACGCCACGAACGTGATCGGCGACGTGATGACCTCGTCGCCCGGCCCGACCCCGGCCGCCAGGCACGCGGCGTGCAGCGCGGACGTCCCGCTGCTGGTGGCCACGGCGAACCGGGCTCCGACCCGTTGGGCCACGGCGGCCTCGAACTTGGCGACCATCGGCCCCTGCGTCAGGTGCGTCGAACAGAGCACCGCGACCACAGCCTCGACGTCTCGCTCCTCCACGTCATGGCGGCCGTAGGACATGGTCTGCGACCACGCCGTCACGCGGGCGTTGTGCCGCTTGATCCTTCGCGGCAGGCCGTCGAGGTCGTGCAGGTAGAAGGCGTCGATCGAATCGTCGATCGAGGGCAGGTCGGCGCCGAGGTCGCGCTGGAGTTTCTCGACGGCGAGCGACAGGTTCTTTCCGCGGCGGGCCTTGAAGGCGAAGTCATCGATCGAGATTGGCTCGATGAGGGTTTCGTCCAGGCCGAACCGCTGCGCCAGGCGGACGCCGAATTCGTACTTCGACAGGCTGGTGCGGCCGCCGCAATTGTACACCCCCGCCAGGTCCCTCGCTAAGGCCCGCTCGATCACGCGGGCCAGTTCAAACGTGTAGATCGTCGAGAACCGCGCGTCGGTAAAGCCGCCGAACCGCTGGCCGTGGCGAAGTTGGTCCAGGACCCATTCGCCAAGGCCCCTCTTGTCCTGGATGTTCCAGCCGAAGATGTTCGTGCGCAGGATAAGGGCCCCCGGCGCGCGGGCCGCCTCCTCCTCGCCGCGGTACTTGCTCAGGCCGTAGGCGTTGAGCGGATGGACCGGGTCGGTCTCGCGGTAGTCGCCCTTCGTGCCGTCGTAGACCGAGTCGGACGAGATGTAGACGAACTTGGCGCCGCGCGGCGTGCCCTCGACCGCCGTCCGGGTTCCGCCGACGTTGAGCCGCTCGGTCCGCGACGGGTCGGCCTCGCATTCGTCCACGCTGGCGAGGCCGGCGCAATGGATCACAACGTCAGGCTGGAAGTCGCGCATGCGGTCGGCGAACTCCGCCGGCCGCTCGAGGTCCGCGCCGGCGGTCTGGACACCCTCGATCTGGACGCGGTGCGCCCCGTACAGCCCGAGGACCTCGAAGGCCCCGCGGAAATAGCGCGCCAGGTTGTTGCCCAGCATGCCGCTGGCACCGGTGATCAACATTCGCTTGCGCTGCCGCATCGCCCTGTCCACCCTACGCCGGAACGTCCTCCATGGCCCACCGCGACTGCTCGATCGCGTAGTCGTCGGCGATCTGCCCGACGATCTCCCGAAGTTGCTCGACCGTCATCCACTCGGAGTTGGCGTCGGACGTGTAACAGAAGCCGGGGGGGCACAACTTGCCCTTGCCCTCGGCCAGCAGCGCCTGCCGCAGTGCCGGGGCGGACTGAATTATGAAGCATTCCTTGAACGCGACGGTGTTGTGCGCATCGTCGGCGCTGATGAGCGTCTCATGGATCTTCTCGCCCGGCCGGACACCAACAATCTCCTGCTTGGCATCCGGCGCGATCGCCGTGGCCAGGTCAACGACCTTCATAGAGGGGATGCGCGGCACGAAAATCTCGCCGCCGCACGCCAGATCCATCGCCCGGACGACGAAGTGCACCGCTTGGTCCAGCGTGATCCAGAACCGCGTCATGCGCGGGTCGGTGATCGGCAGGACGCCCGTCCGCGCCCGCTCCTTGAAGAACGGGATGACCGACCCGCGGCTCCCCAGGACGTTGCCGTACCGAACGATGCTAAACCGCGTCTCCCGGGGACCGCTGTAGACGTTCCCGGCGACGAAGAGTTTGTCGGAGCAGAGTTTCGTGGCGCCGTACAGGTTGATGGGGTTGCAGGCCTTGTCGGTCGATAGCGCGATGACCCGGCGGACGTTGGTTTCCAGGGCCGCGTCGATGACGTTCATCGCCCCGAGAATGTTCGTCTTAACAAACTCGCAGGGGTTGTATTCGGCCGCCGGCACCTGTTTCAGGGCGGCGGCGTGAATCACGTAGTCCACGCCGTCGAACGCCCGGACCAGGCGGTCCTTGTCCCGCACATCGCCCAGGAAGTACCGCAGGCACGGATGCTTCGCCAACCGGAACTTCTGGGCCATCTCGAACTGCTTCAGTTCATCGCGGCTGAAGACGATTAGTTTCTTCGGCCTGTATTGCTCCAGGATCACCTGGACCGCCTTTTTGCCGAACGAGCCCGTCCCGCCGGTGATCAGCACCGTCCGTTCGTTGAACACGCTTGGCACCTCCCGCCCGGCCGGCCCGCAGCCGCCGGCCCCGGCTCACTCAAAGCCGCGGG
>JBAUDW010000121.1:0-4812 GCA_049678285.1 Phycisphaerae bacterium | reverse complement strand
TTTCGGGCACTTTGGAGCGATTCAGGCGGTATCGCCAAAAATACGTAAGACAAGGAGGCGACTGTAATTACAGTAACAGCAAGAACTTGCGGCAAAAGGCTCAATAGAATTACAAAACCGGTGCTCTACCGTTGAGCTACGCCGGCCTCGGCACCTCACTATACCATCCTCTATCGACCTTTCAACCCCACCGCCCCAAATTTTCACCGCCCCCACCCTCGCGCCCAAACAAACGCCCCGGGATGAGTCCCCCCTAGGGACGAATCCCGGGGAATCCTCACAACCTCGCCATTTCCCCGCCGCCCGCGCTCACCGCACCAGCCCACGACGCATCAACGTCACTCGATGAAATCCCAACGCCAGAGCGCCGTACTCCCGGTTCCGACCCATGCTCGCCCCCCCCAGTTTCACTCGCTCCGGCCAACCCGCCCCGCCCACGTCCTTCATCACCTTGCGGAACTTGTCCTCCGACTCCCCCGATTTCACGCACAAGTCGTGATAGTCCTGCGCCTCCTTCCGCTGACTGCTGTTCAGCCCCCCTTGAGACGCTGCCGCCTGGCCCAACTCCTGCAACTTCTGCCGCAACTTCGGCGTCGCCTCGTTCGAGAGGTTCTCCAGACGCTCCGCCGCCGCCGTCACCGCCTCCCGCTCCGACTCGTACCCCATCTGCGGCGCCAGCACGCGCGCTTCCCGGTATCCCGCGGCCATCTCCTCCAGCGCCGCCACCACGTCCACCGGCGTCGCCGACCGCTTCAGCGCAGACGCCTTCGCCCCCAGTTTCTTCGCCCGCGCCTCTCCCACCAGCGCCAGCGCGTCCGTCACCACGTCGTCGTGCTCGAGCGTCCGCGGCTCCTTCTCCACGCCCTCCTTCTTCAGCGGCGGATACACGCCCGTCGGCGACGCCGCCAGCACTTCTGCTGTCGCGTCCGCCCGGATGTACGCGTCCGCCCCCTTCTCCACCAAGCCCGCCAAGTCCTTGTATGCTTTCGCCGCCAACGCCCAATCCCCGTTCCGCCGCAGCGCCGTCGCCAACAGGCCCGTCGCCTCCGCCTTGACGTCCTTCTTCTTGACGCTCGCGGCAAACGGCCTCGCCGCCTCGATCGCCTCGACGCATCGCCCGCCCGCCAGCAGGCTGCGGATCTCCTCGAGCCGCTCTTGCCGCGCCTCCGCCGGCTCCAGACCCCACGCTCGTCCGACCATCGCCGCCGCCACCAGCGCCACGCTCGCCACGTATCGCATGCTCATCACCTCCCGAATGTCTTGCCGGACATGTGCCTCGCCGTGCGCTTTGAAAAACGTTCGCCCCCGGCGTGCCCATGCATTATAAACCGCCCCCTGCCCTCCTCAAACCCAATTCCCCGATACGCCGCTCAACCTGCAAATTCCGCTTGCCCCACCCGAGCCGTGCGTTAATATCACCGCAAATGCCCCGCGACGGACCCGGGCGACCCGCCATCCGCGCGAAAGGAGTCCGAATGACGTTCTGGACGCTCACGTTCCGAACCGCAAGCATTCTGACCGTGGCATCGACCTTCGTTGCGGCATTCGCGTCCCCTGCTGCCGCAGCAGCGGAAACAGGACCCTCCGCCTCGGACGCCAACCTCATCCTCTGGTATGCCGCTCCCGCACGGGACTGGGAGAAGGAAGCCCTCCCCATCGGCAACGGCCGACTCGGCGGGATGGTCTTCGGCGGCGCCGACAAGGAACAGATCCAGTTCAACGAGGACAGTCTCTGGACCGGCGACGAGAACGACACGGGCGCGTACCAGGCCTTCGGCGATATTTTCATCGAGTTCGCCGGACCCGCGTTCGATTCCGGCAAGGACACCTATCGTCGCGAACTGAACATCCGCGATGCCGTCCACCGCATTGGCTACACGGCCGGCGGCATCACATTCCAGCGAGAGTACTTCGCGAGCAACCCCGACCAGGTGATCGTCCTGCGCTTCACCGCCGATAAGCCCGCGAGTTTCTCGGGCCTCGTTCGCCTCACCGACATGCACGACGCGAAGATCGCCGCCCACGGGAACCGCCTCACTTCCTCCGGCGCTCTCGCCAACGGCCTTGCCTACGAGGCCCAGGCCCTCGTGCTGAACCAGGGCGGACAACTCGCTGTGGAAGAAAACGCAATCAAGTTCTCCAACGCCGACGGCTTGACCGTTCTCCTGGCGGCCGGCACGTCCTACCTCAATCAATACGAAAATTGATTAGGGATGGCGCGGCGACCATCCGCACGACCGGCTCACTCGCCAACTCGATGCCGCCGCCAAGAAGCCCTATGCGAAACTCCGTGCCGACCACATCGCCGACTTCCGCAGCCTCTTCGACCGCGTGTCACTCGACCTCGGGGCCTCCGACCCCGCTCAGGCCGTCCTCCCCACCGACAAACGCCTCGACGCTTACAAGAAAGGCGCCGCCGACCCGGTCCTCGAAAGGCTGCTGTTCCAGTTCGGCCGGTACCTCCTCGTTTCCTCTTCCCGTCCCGGCGCTCTCCCCGCGAACCTCCAGGGACTCTGGAACCACACCAACTCGCCCCCCTGGCGCAGCGACTACCACTCCAACATCAACGTCCAGATGAACTATTGGCCCGCCGAGGTCACCAACCTCGCCGAGTGCCACGAGTCCTTCCTCACCTACATTCACTCTCTGCGCGAGGTCCGCGCCAAGGCCACCCAGAAGTTTTACAAGTGCCGCCGCGGCTGGACCGTCCAAACCGAGAACAACATCTACGGCGGCTCCAGCTGGCGATGGAATCCGCCCGGCAGCGCCTGGTACGGCCAGCACCTCTGGGAGCACTATGCCTTCGGCGGCGACGCCAAGTACCTCAAGACCCTCGCCTATCCCATCCTCAAGGAAGTCTGCGAGTTCTGGGAGGACCGCCTCGTCGCCCTGCCCGATGGCACGCTCGTCACGCCCGACGGATGGTCACCCGAACAGGGGCCCGAGGGCCAAGGCGTCTCCTACGACCAGGAAATCGTCTGGGACCTCTTCACCAACTACATCGAAGCCTCCGAGGCCCTCGGCATCGATGCGGACTATCGCAGGAAAGTTGCGTCCTTGCGCGACCGGCTCCTCGTCCCGAAGATCGGCCGATGGGGCCAGTTGCAGGAATGGATGGATGACATCGACGACCCGAAGAATCAGCATCGCCACGTCTCGCATCTCTTCGCCCTCCACCCGGGACGCCAGATCTCCCCCTTGACCACCCCCAAACTCGCCGAGGCCGCCAAGGTCTCCCTCAACGGCCGCGGCGACGGCGGCACCGGTTGGAGCAAGGCCTGGAAGATCTCCTTCTGGGCACGCTTCCTCGACGGAAACCACGCTCACAAAATCCTCAGCCAGCAACTCAAGGGCAACATCCTCCCGAACCTCTGGGACACCCATCCCCCGTTTCAGATTGACGGCAACTTCGGCTACACGGCCGGCGTCGCCGAGATGCTCCTCCAAAGCCATCTCCGGCAGGATGGCATGTACGTCGTCCACCTCCTGCCCGCCCTGCCGGACGCCTGGCCCACCGGCAGCGTCAAAGGCCTCCGCGCCCGCGGCGGATTTGAAGTGGACGTCGCCTGGAAGGACGGCAAACTGACCGAAGCGGTCCTTCGCTCGAAACTCGGAAACCCCTGCAAGGTCCGCTACGGCGAAAAGGTTGTCGAACTCAAAACGAAGCCTGGCGAGGCCCGCCGCCTCAACCCCTCGCTTCAGTAATTGGCGGCCGATGGTCCGACCGAAGCCCGCCCGCCAGCAGGCTGCGGATCTCTTCGAGCCGCTCTTGCTGCGCCGCCGCACTCACCCGCCTTTCCCGTTTTCCTCCACCCCTCAGGCCTTTGCGCGGTCCTGCAAGGCAGCCCGTACGCTCTCAGCAAAGTCGTCGATCTCCTCGACCCGCTCAAAACCGACGATCATCGTCGCCACGCACCCAAGCCCAACCACATATCGCACCGATTCGCTCCGCTTCGCCGGATCATTCCGGAACCGTCCCTCCCCCACCAGTTTTATCCCCACCACGCCTTTGCCCCTCTCGTGAAGCCTCCTCAGCACCGGCGCCACCTTCTCCACCGCCCCGTCCATCTTCTCGCCGAAGGCATTGATCCGCGCGTGCACCACGTCCACCCACGGACTCCCAGCCGCCGCCTCCAACGCCGCCAACGAATGGCACGACACACCGTGCGCACGGATCACGCCCTTCGCCTTCAGGTCCGCCAGAAGGTCCATGTGGCGCTTCTCGGACTCCGGCCACGTCCCCGACGACATGCAATGCAACTGCACAATGTCCAGAACGTCCGTCTGGAGCTCCTTGCGGAAACGTTCGACAACGGTTGCCGCATCCGGCCGCTCAGGCTCCGGAATACCTTGCGGATGGTTCCATATCTTCGTGCATAACACATACCGCTCCCTCGGTATTTTCGCAAAAGCCGAGGCCAGATACCCGTGCGTCCCGTACAGGTCCGCCATATCAAAAAAACGCACGCCCCGCTCCCACGCCCCACGCAACAGCGCCTCCAACGCCTCACGCCCCAGCCGCGTCTGGTCCGATTCACGCATCCAGCCCCGCATCCCCGTCCCCATCCCAATCCGCGAGACACGCAGACCCGTCCTGCCCAGCGCAACCTCCTCATACGGGTTCACCGGCCCGTCGGCCCCGTACAACCTGCCCCCGACAATCCCAGGTGCCACCGCCCCCGCCACCGCCCCGACAACCAGACGCTGGCAAAACTCCCGACGGCCCACCCTCGATTTCTTCATGTCTCTTCCTCCTTTTCCGCGCGACATGCCAACGTGCGATTACATTATAAACCGCCCCCCGCCCCCCGC
>JBAUDW010000120.1:0-12075 GCA_049678285.1 Phycisphaerae bacterium | reverse complement strand
GGGAAACGCCGCGGCCGATGCCTGAAAGAGGAAAGTTTTGCGCCCCCTTTTCCGATAGAAAGGCGGAGACGCGGGCGGGCCGTCGGCATCGGTGGCCGCGGGCGACTCGGCTCGGCGAACGGCTTCGCCGAGCGTTTTGCGTTCCGGCACGGCGGCGCGGGGGAAAAGGTTTCGGACCGGCAGAAGGATCGAGCATGAGCACCGTGGTTCACGTCACGCACGAAGCGATTCAGAAGGTGGGCGGCATCGGGGCGGTGCTTCAGGGCTTTTTCACCGCCAAGACTTACAACGAGGGCGTCAAGCGGTCGATCCTGGTCGGCCCGCTCGGCGGGCCGGAGGACGAGGCGCTCCTGGCGAAGAACGGCAAGGTCCTCTATTCGGGCGTGAGCGGGGCGGACGACGGCGGCTGGGCCGCCAAGTTCCGCCCGGTCCAGGAGCGTTACGGCGTGCGGATTGTGTACGGCCGGCGGACGTTCCGCGACAAGGCGACCGGCGCCGAGTCGAGCCCCGAGGTCGTCCTGGTGGACGTCAGCGCGCCGAACCTGGACCGCCTGGGCGAAGTGAAGCGGATGCTCTTCGCGCGATTCGCCATCCGGAGCGACCTGTACCGCGAGTGGGAATACGAGCAGTACGTTCGTCTCGCCGGCCCGGGTCTGGCGGCGCTCGACGTGCTGGGCGCCGCCTCGGACGGCCCCGCGATCATTCTGGCGCACGAGTTCATGGGCATGCCGCTCGCGCTGGCGGCCATCGCGCTCAATTCCGGCGCCTACCGCACGATCTTCTACGCCCACGAAGTGGCGACGATGCGGCGGATCGTCGAGGGCCATCCCGGACACGACACGATGTTCTACAACGTTCTTTCCGAAGCGATGGCCAAGGGCAAGTTCGTCGAGGACGTGTTCGGCCTGCAGGCGCCGTTCTTCAAGCACGCCCTGGTCTCGGCGGCGCGGTTCTGCGACGCCATCCTCTGCGTCGGCGACTATGTCCTGGAGGAGATGAAGTTCATGGCGGCCGACTTCACCGACAAGAACATTCGCCTGGCGTACAACGGCGTGCCGGCCTACGAGATCTCGGTCGACGACGTCGAAGAGTCCAAGGAACGCCTCCAGCGGTACACGGAGGCGATCCTGGAGTACCGGCCGGACTTCGTCTTCAGCCATGTGACGCGCATGGCCCTGTCGAAGGGCATGTGGCGGGACCTGAAAGTCCTCTGGCACCTGGAGAAAAAGTTCCGCGAGACGGGCAAGACGGGCGTCTTTTTCCTCCTGTCCAGCCAACTGGGCGCCCCGCGCAAGGGCCACGAAATCCTCGACATGGAAGCCCGGTACTCCTGGCCGGTCGGCCACCGCGAAGGCTACCCCGACCTGTCGGGCGGCGAGGCGGACTTCTACGTCCACATGCAGAAGTTCAACGCCTGCGTCCGCCAGATCAAGGTCATCCTCGTCAACCAGTTCGGTTGGACGCGGGCGTCGTGCGGCACGAAGATGCCCGAGGACATGGACTTCCTGGACATCCGCAAGGGGACGGACATCGAGTTCGGCCAGTCGATCTACGAGCCGTTCGGCATCGCCCAACTCGAACCGCTCTCCTTCGGCGGCCTGTGCGTGATTACGAACATCTGCGGCTGCGCGGGCTTCGTCGAGAAGGTGACCGGCGGCCGACCCGTCCCGAACGTTCTCGTGGCCGATTACACGCGCATCGAGAAAGACGGCGGGCTGCACAATGTCCTCGCGATCGGCCCCAAGGAACGCGATGCCGTCGAGGAAAAGGAAGCCAACCGCGTCGCGGGCGAGATCCTCAAGCGCCTCCCGGCGGACCGCAAGAGCCGCGAGGCGTTCATCCGGGGCGGCTACGAACTGGCGCGACGGATGTCGTGGGACGTCGTCTCACGCGATTATCTTCTGCCCGTCCTCGACGAGGTGGCGAAGGCGTGAGCGCGCCCGGCGGGCCTTTCGAGCCGGCGGCGGGAGTTTACGCCGTTCGAGCCCGCCGCGCTCGGAGATTTCGCTCGCGCGTCGTTCGAGCCCGCCGCGGGAGCGGCGGGTCACGTTCATCCGGCCGTGGCATGGGCCACGCCGCAGAACGTGCCCGGGTGCTTCCGCACCCGGCTCGAAAATCGCGCGAGATTTAGATCGCGCGTCGTTGGAGCCCTCACCCACGAAGGAATGCCCCATGCCGAAATCCATCACCGACCTCGAAACGCTCGTTGCGGCCCTGGACGCCGGCGCTCGCCGCGCGTTCGATCGGCTCTTCGAGTTCACCGTCGGCGAGGCGCGCGTCCTCCCGCCGAAGGCGATGGACGACTGGATCGCCAAGGCGTTCGCCTACCTCGCTCCGACGCGCGAGGAAATCCTCTCGGCCATCCGGCACCAGAAAATCGTCCACGTCGTCAACCGCGTCACCGGGCAGGGGACGCTCTTCAACGCCATCCGGGCTCTGAGGCCGATCGAAGCCAAGGACGATTCGGACCTTCAGAAGGAGATCGAGGCCGCCCGCGCCAAGTGCGCGTTCTGCCGGCCGATGGAACTGACGCCGGAGAACACCTTCGGCCGGATCGGCACGAAGACGGCCGCCAATGTTGCGGCGTACGACGCCTGGCACGGGCTGGTGATCTTCGAGGAACATTCGCCGCTGCATTTCCAGAGCGACGCCTTCACGGTCGCCGAAGTCGCCGACCTGCTGGCCACCGCCCGCGCCTGGGCCGAGAAGGTCCATGCCGAGGACGCCGAGGCACGATACTTCTTCCTCATGTGGAACTGCCTGTGGAAAGCCGGCGCGAGTATCGTCCACGGCCACGCGCAGATGACCGTCGCCCGCAAGTTCCATTACGCGAAGGTGGAGCGCCTGCGGCGCGATGCGCTCGCGTATCGCAAGGCTCATAAGACGAATTACTTCGACGACCTGGTGCGGGTGCACGACGCCTTGGGCCTGGCGGCGCGGTGGGGCGGGGTGACGGCCCTGGCGCACCTTACACCCGTCAAGGAAAAGGAACTCGTGCTCGTGGCCGATCGGTTCGATTCGCCGGACCTCGCGCCGGCCGTGCACCGGGCGCTGAAGGCGTACGCGCGCCTGGGCGTCGAATCGTACAACTTGGCTGTTTACATGCCGCCGCTCGGCCCCGCCGACCCCGCGTGGGAAGGTTTCCCCGTGCTGGTGCACTTCGTGGACCGCGGCTCTCCCGGCGCGAAGACCGCCGACGTCGGCGCGATGGAACTTTACACCTCGAGCGTCGTCTCCAGCGACCCGTTTGCATTGGCCGAGGCGCTGAAAGGCAACGCGGAACGCGGAATGCGGAACGCGGAATGAAAACGACCTGCGCCGCCGCACAGGGCGCGGGCGGCCATCTTATTCTGCCTGGGAGTTTTGGTCGATAAACCAGCGGTTCCTGCCGAGCGCCAAGTAGATCGGATAGATCAGGGCGACTGCCGCGGCTTGGGGATAATAAAAATACAGTTTCTCCATCGGTTGGTTGAACCATAGTCCCAGCGAAGGAAGGATCGCTGTGAGGCCGAAGACCGTCGCGCCGACCACCAGTGCGAAGACGAGTGGCCAGCGGCTGAGTAAATCCCTGAGCGATAAGGCCAGGCAGATGCTCGTTACGAATCCGAGGTACGCCGTGGACATGAACCATCGCCAAGCGAACGTTCCCTTGTGATCCAGCATGTATATTGACATGGGGACCGTGAAGAAAATCGCGACTCCTGCAACGCAGGCGAGAAGGAGCGCGGCCACGGCCCTCGCCTCGAAACGATACGTAACGACGACGCTCTCTGGTCTGTTGTCGGGGCTTGCATCGCGTGTCATGGAGGCCTCCTTAGCGTTTTCCGATTTTGCGGCTGCGGTCAGATGTCTTTGCGCCGGGTTTGCGCGCGCCGGAAGGCTGACCGGATCCTTTCCCGAAGGGGCACTTGGCCCGGCCGCGGAACCTTCAGTTCCGTCCCACAATAGGGGCACGGAACGGTTTTTCCCCCTGACGCGGCATGGATCCGCAGATGTTCGCTGCAGTGCCGGCAGAGGAAGTCGATGAATCCGGCCTCCTTACCGGCGGGCGGCGTTTCTTCGAGGGGGTGGCCCAAGGCCATGAGCCTGCCCCGCGCCTTGTCGAGTCGGTCCTCGAGCGGCCAGCGGCCGAGCGCCAGGTGGACGAACATCACGATATTGACTACAGGAACGAGCATGAGCAGGCCCAGCGCCCAGTGATGGCCTGCTTTGCGGAAGATGAGACAGAAGAGTGCGACACTGACGACCAGCATGAGCAACTGGATCAACAGCATCACATAAGGGAACGTGTATGCGATCATGTGTCCCCCCTTTCTTTGTTACCTCCCCAACTCCCGTCCGCGGGCGCGGGCGGCTTGGACGGCTTCGGTCCGGTTTTGGCAGGCCCGCACCGTGAGAGCCGAACGGCCCGGGTCCCTCTTGGGTCACTTCTCCTCGGAGAGGAGCCTCCGCAGAGGGTCAACCAGCGGCGGCAGATCAACTCGGACCGTGTCCCAGAGCACCTTGAGGTCCACGCCGAAGTAGGTGTGAACCACGACATTCCGGAAATCGCGCATCTGCCGCCAAGGGATTTCGCCATGCTGCTCCGCCACGGGGGAAGGGACGTTGCCTGCGGCTTCGCCGATGACGGTGATGTTGCGAACGACGGCATCGATTGTCTTGCGGTCGTGGCTGAAGGCTTCGAACGTCATCCCCCGCGTGTAGTCCTGAATGCGACCGATGGCGTCCAGGATGTCCTCGATTCGCATTCGCCAGTCTCTAGGCGGCATGGATGGCCTCCCGGAGGATTCGGTCTCGCATCCCTTCCCGCAGGGCGTCGGGCGTCGCCAGGTCCACCCCGCACCCCAGGATCTCCTCCAGGTACTGCTTCAGGCTGATGAAGCGGAGGAGGCCCACCGGCCGGTCTGGTGTGAACTCCACGAGAACGTCCACGTCGCTGCCTTCCTTCGCCTCGTCGCGCGCCACCGATCCGAAGACGGCCAGCGACTTCACGGAAAACGCCTGCAGCCGCTCCCGATGAGCCGTCAAGACATTGAGGACTTGTTCACGTCGCATGGGGATTACCTCCTTCCCTCGGCACTATATCCGGCGGCGACCGGGGAGGCAATGTTTCCTGGGCGGCTTTACCGCCCCAGTTCCCGTCCGCGGTCGCGTGCGGCCTTGACGGCTTCGGCGACCATCTTCGGAAAGCCGAGCGCGTCGAAGGTGCGGATGGCGGCTTCGGTCGTGCCGCCGGGACTTGTGACCTTCGCGCGCAGCGCTTCGGGCTCTTCGCCCGACTCCGCCAGGAGCCGTGCGGCCCCTTCGAACGTCACGCGCGCAAGTTGCTTCGCGTCCTCCTCCGAGAGGCCGACCTCGACGCCCGCCTCGGCCAGCAGTTCCGCGAGGTAGAAGAAGTACGCGGGCCCGGAGCCCGACACGGCGGTGACGGCGTCGATGAGCGTCTCCGGGACGCGGATGACCTCCGCGGCGGCGCCGAGGAGCCGCTCCGCCGTCTCGAGGTCTTCCGGCGTTGCCTTCGAGCCGGCCGCGATCGCTGCGATGCCGCGGCCGACGACCATCGGCGTATTGGGCATCGCGCGGACGACGCGCGTCCCCGTCGGCGCCAGCGCCTCGATGTGCCGCGTCGAAATCCCTGCGCAAATGGATATGAGGAGCGAGTCCGGCCCGAGGAGGCTCGCCACCGGCACGAGGGCCTTGTCAAACACCTGCGGCTTGACGGCCAGGAGGAGGACCGGCGCCTGCTCGGCCACCGGCCCGCTCTCGACGAACGTGCGGATGCCCAGGTCGTCCTCGAAGCGTTTTCGTCGATTCGCGTCGGGGTCGGCGGCGAGGATCTCGTCGGCCTGGAGCACCCCGGCCCCGAGGATGCCGCGCGCTATCGCCTCGCCCATGTTCCCTGCGCCGATCAGGCCGAGTTGGATTTCCCGCATGGCATACCCTCGCGCCGTGCCTTTCGAGCCGGCGGCGCTCGGAGATTTCGCTTGCGCGTCGTTCGAGCCCGCCGCGGAAGCGGCGGGTTACGTTCGCCCCGCTTGGCACGTGCCAAGGCCGGATGAGCCTGACCGGGTGCTTCCGCACCCGGCTCGAACGGCGTTTGCCGGTCGAGGATGACCGCCAGCTTCCGCCGCCGGCTCGAAAAGCGCCGGCTCGAAAGGCGTCATTTTTCCTTCGCCAGGATTCCTTGCTCGCGCCACAAGGTCATGAGGCGGTTCGTGTTGTCGGTGAGGGTCTCAAGGTTCTCGATGAGCGTGACGAGTTTCAGGTGCAGTTCGTCATCGGCAACGAGGTGCCCCAGAGTGCCCTTGCCCTGCCGGACGCCGTCCACCACGGCGCCGACGTTCGCCAGGAGTTTCTGCGCTTCGTCCGCGCCCTTCTTCAGTTGGTCCGCCAGCGCGCCGGCCTTCTCCATCACCTCGGTCGCCTTCGTGCCGCTCTTCTGGTACACCTCGGCCGTCTCGCGGATCGAGGCGAACGTCGTCCGCGCGTCGGCGAGCGTTTTAGAAAGTTCCTCCGCGCTCTTCCGCGCGCCGGCCAGGAGTTGCCCGAACCCGCTCTTCGGGTCCTTCAACTCGTCCTGGAGCGTCTTGGCGGTGGCCTGGAACTGCTTGACGGCGCTGGAGAGGTTCGCCGGCTTTTCGCCGGCCGCGACCTCCTCCACCGTCCGCGGCGCCACCAGTTCCTCGAGGCTCTTGCTCAGCGGCTCCAGGCGCTTCAGTGTCGCAATGCCCTCGCGCACGTCCTCCAGCATGTCCTCCGGCAGGAGGCTCGGCGTCTTGATGAGCCCATCGAGCCGCGCGGAACCGTCCTTCGGCAAACTGGCCATGGAGGGCCCGCGCGTCTGAAAGTCCAGGAAGATGTCGCCCATCGTCATCTGCTGGGCGACGAAGCAGGCCTCCGCCGGAATGTCCACGTCCTGGTCGATCCGCATGTGCACCCAGACGCCCGGCCGCTCCGGCAAACTCGACACCACGTCCACCACGTCGCCCACTTCCATCCCGTCCTTGTGGACGCGTTTTCCGGCTCGGACGCCGATGCTGCTCGGCAAATGGCCGCGAACCTCGTACCGCGTCCGCACGAACCGCGCCATCCCCTCGAACCACATGACGAGCACGCCGAGCAGCACCAGGCCTCCCAGCACGAACAGGCCCACGACGATGTGTTTGCGGTCGCTCATCGTTTGCGTTCCTTATCCGTTTGTCGGTCCCGCCGACAGCATCGCGTCCCCGCGCACGAACCGCTGCACGCGGACGTCCGCGTTCGTGCGGATCTGGTGCGGCGTCCCGTCGGCGATGATCCGGCCCTCCTCGAGCATCACCAGACGGTCCCCCACCTTGTACGCGCTCGCCATATCGTGCGTCACCACGATGCTCGTCGTCTGGAGTTCCCGCTGGCACTTCAGGATCATCTCGTTGATCGTGTCGGCCGTCACCGGGTCCAGACCGGTCGTCGGCTCGTCGTAGAGGATCACCTCCGGGTCCATCGCCAGCGCCCGCGCCAGGCCCACGCGCTTCTTCATCCCGCCGGAGAGTTCCTCCGGCCAAAGGTTTTCGGTCCCCGCCAGGTCCACCATCGCCAACTTCTCGCGCACGATCCGCTCGACCTCGTCCTCCCTCAGACGCTTGTGCTCCCGCAGCGCGAACGCCACGTTCTCCCGCACCGGGAGGAAGTCAAACAGCGCCGCCCCCTGGAACACCATCCCGAACCGCGTCCGGATCGGCACGAGGTCCCGCTCCGAAAGGTCCGTGATGTCCGTCCCGTCGATGAAGATTCTCCCCTGGTCCGGCTTCAGGAGTCCCAGGATGAGTTTCAGCATCACGCTTTTTCCCACCCCGCTCGGACCCAGCACCACCGTCGTCGCCGCTCGCCGAAACTCCAGCACGAAGTCCTGAAAGACGAGGTTGCCCGCGAACTCTTTCCAGACGTTCTGGAGGCGAATGATCGGCTCTTCCGACCTCGCCGCTTGCCGGTTGTCATCCCGAGCGATCCCGGCGCGCCGGGAGAATCGAGGCTTGCCCGCCGTGGCGGGGATCTCGCCGTGTTGCTGCGCGCTTTGGTTTTCGCTCCGCATTTTGCAATGCCTCCCGCTCCCCTTCCGCCTTCGCCCTTCGGGCTACGGCGGACAAGTCGGGTCGCGGCTAACCGTGGGCTGCTGTGCCGTTTCGCTTTCCCTTCGTCATTCTGCGGTTGGACATTCGATGTTCGACATTCTCCTTGGCCGTCCTCACAGGAACACCCCCACCCGCCCCCACACGAGGTCATACACGCCGTTCAACAGGAGCACGATGAAAAAGTCCAGCACCAGGATCGCCACGAACGACGCCACGAACGCCTCCAACGCCGCCATCCCCACGCCGTACGCGCCCTGCCGGCTCTGGAACCCCTTGTAGCACGACACCAGCGCGATCGCCGCCCCGAAGAACATGCTCTTCAGCACGCCGGAAAATATGTCGAAGTTCTCGATCACGTCCGCCGAGTGCATCCAGTACTCGTGCGTGTCCACCCCGTAACTCCACGCCACCAGGTACCCGCCGAGGATTCCCACAAAGTCGCAGTAGATTGTCAGAAAGGGGATCATCAGGAACGTGGCGATAAACCGCGGCACCACGAGATGCCGGATCGGGTCCGCCCCCAGCGCCCTGAGGGCGTCGATCTGCTCGGTGACCTTCATCGTCCCCAGTTCGGCCGCCAGCGAGCCCCCCACCATCCCCGCCAGCATGATCCCCGCCAGGACGGGGCCCAACTCCTTGACGACCGAGACGTTGATCACCGCCCCCGACCACGACGCCCGCCCGATCGCCTCGAACTGGTAATACGATTGCACCGCCAGCACCATCCCCACGAACGCCCCCGTGATGATGATGACCGGAAGGCTCCGAACGCCCACCGCATAAAGTTGCGGCCGGAGGAGCCGCCAACGCGTCGCGTCCGTCACCAGCCAGCGGAACATCTGGGCCGCGAAGACGCTGAACCGCCCCAGACCCTCGATCTGGTCTCCGACGTGCGCCCCGACCTTCGCGATGGATTTGCAGATGGGCACGCGACTCTCCGCCCGCCACGCTTACTTGCTGGCGCGCCTGTTCATTCCCCGCGCGCCGTTACGAGCCTGCCCGCCACGTTCACGTACGCCAGGCGCGAAAACGTCGTGCCCAGGTCGATCCCGACCGCGTGCGCCTGGGCGCTTTCGTCCGTCTTCGCCATGCGGAACGCCTCGCTTTCCGACTGCCGCCGCCCATTCTAGACCCCCGTGCCGTCCTGTCAAGCACGCGAACCGCCGTGCGCCCCCCGCGCGCCGTTGCCGTCCACCGTTCAATCCGCAATCCGCAATCCGCAATCCGCAATCGAAACGCCCCCGCCCCCCGCCTTGCAAGCCTTCCCCTTGTGTTCCGCGCCCGCTCGCGGCTAGCCCCTGTGCCGCTCGCGTGCGTTTACCCGCCGCGCCTTGCGCGCACGGCGCCCCGGGAGGGTCTTGTTGCCTCGGGGCGCTGACGGTAATCCGATGGGCGGGACGCCGCGCCCGCCTTTGCCTAGTAGTCCGTTGCAGTTCGTTTGAGGGGTGGCATGCCCACGGCGTCCGTTCCGTGGGCAAGCATGGCCACGCAACGGAGCGTGGCCATGCCACCCGGCAACCATCAATCGTAGTGCAACGGACTACTAGTGCACCACGGCTTCAGCGTCTGAGCGGCTGTCCCGCGGCGTGCTCGCATGGCTGATATACTTGAGGAATGCCTCGACGCATCGCGGATCGAACTGGCCCCCCGAGCACCGGGCAAGTTCTTCCGCTGCCTCCTCGTGCGAAAGGGGCCGCCGATACGGCCGCGCGCTCGTCATCGCGTCGTACGCGTCCACCACCGTGATGATCCGTGCTTCCAGCGGAATGTCCTCCCCCCGCAGGCCCTTGGGATACCCCGACCCGTCCAGCCGCTCGTGATGGTGCAGAATGACCGGGTGCGTCGGCCTCAGGAACCCCAGGTGCCGGACCAGGCTCACCCCGCGCGTCGGGTGTTTCCGCACGATCGCCCACTCTTCCGTCGTCAGCCGGCGCGGCGCGTGCAGGATCCGGTCGGGTATCGCCAACTTTCCGATGTCGTGCAACTCCGCCCCGCGCGAGAGCGTCTGAAGCCGTTCGGCGTCCAGTCCCAGCCCCCGGCCGGTGGCCAGGGCCCACACCAGCACCCGCTCCGAGTGGCCATGTACATACCTGTCTTTCGCCTCCACCGTCGTCGCCAGCGTCTGAATCGTCTCGAAGTCCACACGCTCCAGTTCCAGCCGGTCCAACTGGTTCGACAGGCCGATCGCCGACGCCTCCGCAATGAACCCCAGGTCCGCCAGGTCCTGCTCCGAGAACCGGCCGCCCGGCTTGTCCGTCGCGTTCAGCACTCCCACCTGACGCTGGGCCGTCGTCATCGGCGCCGACATGATCGGGTACGTGACGGAACTGCCCCGGCCTTTCAGCCCCAGGACCTGCCCCGGAGCCTCCCCCGCGCTTTCCTCCAGCACCAGCGGGCCTCCCTGCTCGAACACGCGCCCGCAGATCCGTTCCCCGACCGGCACCGCCACTTGCCGCACCACCTCCGCCGCGATCCCGCGCGACGCCGCAATCCGCAGTTTGCCTTCCTCCGGCAACATCAGGCTGACGCGCCTCGCCCCCAGCAACGCCTGCACGAACCCCACGGAAATGTCGGCCGCCTCCTCGACGCTCTTCGCCAGCGCCAGACGCTTCACGAACTGGCACCGCTCCTCCGTGTGCCGGTGGAGTTCCTCCAGACGCCCGAGGTTCTGCACCAGGTCCTGCGTCTCGTCTGAAATCGCCAGGGCAATCCCCGCCACGCCTACCAGGCTGACCGCGATGATCGCCTTCGCCGCAATCGGATCCAGCCCCGACGTCAACAGGAACGTCACCGCCACCAGGAGCCCCAGCGCGAGACACGCCTGCAGCGTGCAGTACGAGCGGATGCTCGACACGCCGCACCATCGGCACCACGGCAAAAAGGTCGGACCCAGATCCTGCGAGATGAGGCAGCGGCGGCCCGCAGGACGCGCGGCCTCTGATTCGCCGGCCGGCCGGCGGAAGATTCCCAAGCCGGCCTTCAACGTCGCATACGGAACCAACAGCAGCGAAAATCCCGCTGGCGACGCCAGAAGCGTGATGATCCCCGCCGCGAGGACAGGCAACCAGCCCAACGGCATCCCCGCCAGGAGCATCCCGCCCCCGGCCCCCAGCAGGAGGAGGCGTACGGCCTCTTCGAACTTGAAGAGCGTCGGTCCGGGGCTGGTCTGCGGAGTCTCGCTGCCGCGCCTCAGAAGACGTGCCGCCAACGCCCCGACCGTCAGGCGTTCGGATACCAGGGCACCCGCCGAAAGGACCATTGCCGCCCACACGGGCGTCAGCCACCCGAGCAGGTAGCCTACCACCGGCAACGCCCCGGCCGCGAAATAGTGCAACCGCCTCAAGGCCCTCGCCCCGCATCCCCCGCTTGTCCTGCTCCAGGCGGAACAATCGTGGTGTCGGCCTATGCTGGCATGCAGTCTTTTCCCGTGCCTGGACCCGCTATTGGCTATTCTTGCTTTTCGGCGGCTTCCCTGGCCCTCCATTAGCCGAATCCACACGCCCCGCGCCTGTGTGCCACGGCCGGTCTTGTCGAAGCGCAGCGAAGACCCGCCGTAGCCCGCCTGGGCGGGCGGAGGAGGGCCCGGCCGTGCGCCGGGTGCCATGCTTTCGCTTGCGAAAGCATGCGCTGCGCTGCGTTCCGTTCGAGCCGCCCGCGCGCCGTTCCCCTTTGCCGTTCATTCCGCAACCTGTCCGCCATAGCCCGCAGGGCGGCGGTGGAAGTCCCGGCGCGCCGTGCCGTTAACGCCCGCAGATGAGCCCCAGTCTCACCGGGGCGAATCTGCGGGACTCCCCTGCGAAGCACGAGAGGGCGAAGGCGGAAGGTTACCCGCCGCGGCTGACCTGCACCCCAAAAACTGGTCCATTCAAAATGAGAGTCCTCCGGGTAAACTGGGTAGCCAGGACAGGAGGACGGGACCATGCGGAAGAGCCGGTTTTCAGAGGAGCAGATCATTGGGGTGCTG
>JBAUDW010000119.1:0-20836 GCA_049678285.1 Phycisphaerae bacterium | reverse complement strand
CGCGCCAGGCCCGGGCCAGGATTTGGTCGGCTTCGGACTGGGCCTCGCGCGTGTGTTTGCGGGCGCGCCATCGGGCCACGGCGTAGCCGAGCCCAAGCCCCCCCGCTGCCATGCCCACCGCCAACGCCACCATCAACGGTACGTTCTGCGCCAGGGGTATCATCGGTTCACTCGCTTTCCAGAGATATTGCGCACCATCATCGTGCGCGGGCGTGGGAGGAGGGTGCGGCATCGAGAGTGGTCCAACCACCGGCCCGTCGGCCTCGCCCGGCGAGACCGCCGAGGCGGGCGCCGCCGCAGGCGCCATCGCATCGATGTCGGCCTTGCGGAACTTCCACACGACGCCGTCGCGGAACGCGCGGATCTCGCCGCTCTTGATCATTTCCTGCAATTGCTCGTCCGTCTTGTCGAGGCGCGTCTTGGCTTCTTCGAATGTGACGAATTCCAAAGTGTTCCTCCTCCAACCCGGTGCGGCCGCACGGCCTTCCCCGTATTCTTATACGGTCACGGCACCGGAGTTTCCTCCGGAGCCGACGGTCCGCTTCCCTTCTCCGTCAACGATTCGATGCGCGCCCGCACGTCCTTCGGGAGCGGCGGATCGTTGTTGTAATCCGTCAAAGCCCAGTCGGCGGAAATATCGCGGACGGCAAACAGTTTCAGCCGACTGCGCCGCGCATCGGCCACATAGACGGCCAGACGCTCCTTCGCCGTATCCACCACACAGATCACCACGCTCGAATCGCCCATCGGCGTGGCGGAAACAATCACATTCAGGCCCGCCGCCGGCGCGAGCGCAACCGGCCACGTCGTCTGCGCGCGAGCCGCCGACCCTGAATCCGAAGACGCCATCAGGCCCACGCCCAAACACGCGAGGCCGACACCTAACACCCCCAGCGTGATACTCCACGTCGCACGCGAAGCCAGAATAACCCGTACCTCCCTCGGCCAGCGCGGCCGGCACGCCACCTCCGGACCCTGACCCTGCCGGCGCCAACCCTCTTGGGCCTCACTTGGCGCATTGTAGAAACCCCCAGACGCAATGCAACCATAATTTTCTGCGGCGAGCAATGCCTCAATTACGGGGGTAGAGGCATCGTCCCGATCAATCCCGGCTTGTAGAGACTATGCCGCGACAGGCAGGATCAGCCAAAGGCTGCCGAAGAAGATCGGCGGACGCAGCCCACACAACCCCTTGCGGGCGAAATGCGGGCGTGGAGAAACAGTGGAGAACCTACCGCGGCAGCGCTACTTTTCGAGGAGGTCCTCCACGTCAACGAAGGGCCGGGCGGTCCTGCCGTTGTGATGCCCCGTGTTCAGGCGGAGGCGCGAAGCATGGGCATCCGAACGGCCGGACTGACCGGGCCAGGCGCTGCTGCACCCTGGAAATCCCTAGGCCATCTACTCCTGCTTGACGTGATACCGGAAAAAAACCGGCTCAGTCCACTCCGTCGTGATGGCCCCTCCCTCGCACCTCGCCCGTGCATAGTAACGACCCGGCGGGAGTGGTGTTTCCTCCCCTTCGCTGGAAATGTGCTTGTCGAATACGAGAACCTGGAAATGGGGGTCGCGCGCGACTTGAAGCCTTGCCGTTTCCGGCCACACAGGTCCATCAAAGCGGCAGTAGAGGTCGAACCCCCAGCCGAACCCCAAAGGATCCCCTTTCTGAATCTCACACCCGTGTGGCGGGCCTACCAGAATCAGCGGCGGCCAACGATTGCCGAACCCCGGACTTGACTTCTCTTCGGACACGGAAATCCAGACATCCCGGTGAAACGCGCTCTTGGCAAAATCCATCCGCGCCAATGCCCCGTTCAACCGGGGGTAACGTCCCCCAATAACGAGCACGATGCCCACGTCAATGAGGCTGCCGCGAGGCCGCCAGCGTCCCCTCTTCTCAGCCCACTCTCGATAGGTCGGATCGACGCCGTCGGGCTTGTGTTCGCGCGAGCCCCAGCAAACAAAATCCATTATGCCCGCTTCGGCGGGTTCACGCGCGGCGAAGAGCGCGCAGTAGCCCGGTTGCCGCTCCTCCGCTTGCTTGACGGCCTGGCGACGCGGCCAGGCCGGCGGCGCCGGCAACGTAACCGCATTGTCGTACCGAAAACCGGATGCAGGAGAAGGGGGCTGGTCGGGCAACTGCTTGGTGAAACGCACCAGCACCAGTGCGTACGCCGGGATCTTCATCGGCGGGAACGTGAACACCGCTTGACCGTTGCAAACCAGGGTTACTCCGCCTGCCTCGAACGGGGCGTCGCCGGGGTTATAAAACTCAATCCAGGACTCTTCCGACCCCGGCAGATTGTCGAGAGTGAATTCCGAGATGAGAAGACCGGCGGGCGGCGCCGCTTCAGGAACCTTGGCGCCAGGACCCGCCGCAGGCGGTGCGGCCAGACCCCGACTTGTTTGCGCGGCGGCCGAGAACCACACGGCAGCAATGCCTGCTGCCACAAATACTACCATATACAACCAGCGGCGTCTCATGGTCTGTCTCCTTAAACGTTTCATTGAACACCATACTTTATCCGAACTTCATCCTTGTCCAGCACCCCGTCATTATCCGAGTCGCGCTTCGAGGGGTCCAGGAAAAAGGGACGGGAGTATTTTGCCGGAACGGCCCTTCGGGTGCTTCGCACAAAATACTCCCGTCCCCTTTCCCTGCGGCGACGTTTTCGCTAGACAGCCTCCCTGCCACGGTTCTATCATGCCGGCGGGACGTTTGGCGGACCCTGGGGAAATCACCCTGATGCCCATTCCTCTTGCGAGCCTGCTGGTCTCTGCCGCGCCGGTCGCTGGTGCGGCGGGAGGGACGGCGGCAGGTCTTCTACTCTGGTTTCTGGCGAAATCCCAGACCCACGGTCGGTTGGCGCTTCTGCTCCGGTTCCTGGCCGCCATCGCCGGCGCCTGGACCGCCGTCTGTCTCGCCTACTGGTTCCAGGCAGGCCAACTCACGTTTGGCCGCTATCTGGCGATAAGCACGCTGGCGACGGCGGTGCTGGCCGGCGCCGGCGTCGTGCTTTACGCCGCCGCACTCATCACGTTCGAGCCGGGTGAACGTCCGTGGCGCCGTTCGAGCGCCTTGCTGGCCGCCGCCACGCTGATGGGGGCGGCGTTTCTGCGTGCGGCCTACGAGCCGGTGGCGATCCTTCCGATTCAGGTGTCGCTGGCGGTGATCGTCATTACCACGGTCTGGCGGTTCCGCGCCGAGTTGCTCGTGTACTTGGCCATTCTGGCCGTGGCCGTCGCCTCCGTTCTCGGAGCCAGGCAGTACTTCGCCTCGCGAACGGATTTCGACATGGTCGTCTGGACCACCTCGGCCGCCTCGGCCGTTTCCCTGGCGATGGTCCTGGTGGCCGCGATTCTCAGTCTCAAACGCCGCCAGGAATTCAACGTGAAATGGTACCGGCAGGGCCTGCTGATCGTTCCGCTGGTCGTGTCGAGCTTGGCGGCGACGTCGGCGGGCTTCGTCGCGGTGTGGTCGGGCGCGACCTGGCACACGGTGTGGGCGCTCGGCGCCTGGTGGGCGGTTCTGCTGGTTTCCTCCGTGGGTCTGAATCAGCCGGACCTGTTCGGTTTTTCGTCGGTCGGAGCGGGCTTGGCGGCGATCGGCACATTTGCGGTTCTCGGCGGCGACCGGATCCCCGGATACTGGGGCCGGTATCCCTCGGTCCTGTGTGCCATGGCGTTTGGAGCCGCCGTTCTGGCCGGGCTGCTGGTCCTGAGCCGCAACCGCCCCGGCCCGGCGCGGTTCGCCCGCGCGCTCTATTTTGCCGCCCTGGCGATCGTCGCGGCCGGCGTCTTGATCGAGCCGCTCGAAACCAAACCGAAATACATCGGCGCCGCCCTGCTGATTGCCGGCGCGGTTCTGGCGCTCGCCCACGCCCACCGGGCTCCCGCCTGGGTGAACTACCTTGTCGCAGGTCTGGCGACGGCGGGACTGGCGGCCCTCGGGAATCCCGGCGCGCCGGGACCCGCGGCGGAGCGGCACCAGCGGTTCATCCAGATGGCGGCGGCGACGGCGGTCGGCTGGCTCGCCGTGGCTCTCGCGTTGCGCGAAAGCCTCCGCCACCTCACTTCCGACCGCACCGCTCGCCGACAGAGCGAACCGTTCACCGTCTTCGGTATGGCGATCACCCTCGTCCTGGCCGGATACCTTAGCGTCCAGCAGGTCCGCGCCTACGCGGAGTATCTCATTGCCGGCGAGAGCCCGACCGCCATCGTGCTGGGGCCCCTGTGGGGACTCATCGGTTGGCTGGCGGTTCTGTTGGCGTTCCTGCTCTCGATGTGGCTCGTCCGCCACACGGCGCGGACATTCCTCTTCTACTGCTTCGGCATCATGGCCACCGGCTACCTCGGTCTCTTCACCCACGCGGAGGATCTGTACGCCTACTTGATCTACGCGGTGGGAGGCTACGGCGCGGCGCACCTTGTCGTGTACCTGTACGAGGCGAAGTTCATGGCCCTCCTGTCGCGCGTGTCGCACCTCTATCGCGAGGAGCGGCGGGCCTCCACCACCATTTTCACGCTGGCCGTGATCTCCTGCTTTATCGGCGCCATCCTGACCAACTTCCGCCTCCATCTGACGGCCTCACTCATCATGCTGGGGATCATGGCCGCCGTGTTCCTGGCGTGGTCGTTCGTGTGGCTTCGCGGAGAGATGTTGTACCCGGCGGTCGTCATGGTGACGCTTGCGATCCTCGCCGTCTGGCACAACAAAGTCCATCCGACGGTATGGGATCCGCACCGCATCAACATGAACGCGGCCGTATTGGCGTTCAGCGCGCTCGCCTGGCTGGGGGTGGGCAATCGGCTGCGGGCGATCCGGGGAGAGATTTTTCAATTGGCCGGGCCCGCGCGCGCCTGCTCGGTCATTCTGGCCCTTCTCGGCACGGGATTCGCGGCCGCCCTGGCGCTCTCGCCGACGTTTGCCAGCGACGTCTGGCGCCAGACGCGCGAGGTGGGCGACTGGGCGCTCGGCCTGACGACGCTGGCGGCGCTGGTCGTCTATTTTACCTGGGCCCGCTTCGAATTCGGGCGACGCTTCTTCGACGTGATGGGCGGCATCGCCATCGCCATCCTCAGCCTCTACGTCGGCATCTATTGGGGCATCCGGATCTGAGAGCCTCGCCCCGCTGAGCGGCAACCGCAAGCCCTTTCTGCACAAGGACTTGCGCGGCATCCGCGCGGCACCGGCCCCATGCCGCTATTGAAAGGCGGCAGCGCCCTGTTATCCTTAAGGCGCAAGGAGTTCAGGCGCCGGCCGCCGCGCCACTAACAGGAGTGACGTTTGGATCGCGATGCTTTGGTCGAAAAGGTTCGCACGTTCCCCAAGGCGCCGGGCGTGTACCTGATGAAGGACGACCGGGGGCGGGTCCTCTACGCCGGCAAAGCCGCCGACCTGAGGAGCCGGGTCCTCCAATACTTTCAACCGTCGGCGGACCTCGGCGCCAAGAAGGAGCAGATGGTCGCCGAGGTATCCGACATCGAAGTCCTGCCGGCCGAGAGCGAGATTGACGCGCTGCTGCAGGAAGCACGGCTCATCAAGGACATCCACCCGCGCTACAACACCCGCCTGACGGACGACAAGACGTTTCCGTACCTGGAGATGACGGTGCGCGAGGATTTTCCGGGCGTGGCCTTCACGCGCTCGCCCCGGCCGAAAGGGACCAAACTCTACGGGCCGTTCACGAGCGCGGCGGGCCTGCGGGCCGCCCTCGGCGAACTCCAGAAGATCTTCCGTTTCCGGACGTGCCGCCTGGACATTCGGGCGGATGATCCGCGCCTGCGGTTCAACCGCCCGTGCATCCTGTATTCCATCAAGCGGTGCACGGCCCCGTGCGCGGGCCACATCGACCGGGACGCGTACCGGCGGAACCTCCAGCGCCTGAGGCAATTCCTCGAGGGTAAGCGGACCCAGGTGGTGCGGGACCTGGCGCGCGAGATGAAGGACCTGGCCAAGCGCCTGCGGTTCGAGGAGGCCGCCGCCGCCCGCGATCAACTTCGCGCCATCGAGGCGCTGGCCGAACGCGGACGGGTCGACGAGCACCTCCAGCCGGAGGTCTTCGCGCCGACGTTCGACCCGGCGGAAGGCATGGCGGAACTCGGTCGCCTCCTCGGGTCCGCCGCCCCCTTGCGCAGCATCGAGGGCGTGGACATCGCCAACCTGGGCGAGCGCGAAGCCGTCGGCGCCATCGTCCCGTTCATCGACGGCCGGCCGTTCAAGGCGGGCTATCGGCGATTCCGCATCAAGACGGTCGCGGGCCAGGACGATTGCGCGATGATCGGCGAGGTGGTGTTCCGGCGCTTCAGCCGCCTCCTGGAGGAACTCTCGGTCCTGCCGGACGTCGTGCTCGTGGACGGGGGGCCGGGGCAACTGCATGCGGCCGCCGAGGCCGTCCGCCGGACAGGGGCCAAACTGCCGATCCTCGTCTCGCTGGCCAAGCGCGAGGAGGAGGTGTTCGTCCTCGAGAAGGCCGAACGCCAGCCGCTGCGCCTCCCCCGAACCAACCCCGCGCTCAAGATCCTCCAGGCGGTGCGCGACGAGGCCCACCGGTTCGCCCAGCACTATCACCATCTGTTGCGGCGCCAAGCGCTCTTCGGCAAGCAAGGGGCACGCGGGCTTCGGGGCCGAAAACGCAAGCGGCCCGGCCGCGGGGCGGGATCGAAACGGCCGACGAAGCGACGGAAAACCGACTAACGCTGCTTTTTAAATTGGGGTCAGACCCCATTTTTCTAAGCACCGGCAAACAAAGATGTTATGAAAGCGATTTTTAAGATTTGGGGGGATTCCCCTTGGCCGGCCTCTTCGGCACGGTTCAGAGCCTGCCCCAAATCGCGTGAAAGGCAAGAATGGGGGGGGCTTGCCCCAACTTCCCTAATTTTCCTCCGGCAGACTCCTGCCGCGCCAGGGAAAATACCCCAAAACTCGAATCTTCGAAAATACCATCCGCAACCCGTTGTCCTCGCGGCACTTACAAAAATGGGGTCTGACCCCAATTTCCATCAAGCAAGCGGGGCGGCGAACCCGCCGCGCAAAGTGGCGCTGTAGGGTTAATTTCGCTGAAACTTTCACTTGCCAGACGGTATTAAGCAGTTACAAAAAGCCTTGAAAGGAGCGGTTATGCAGAGACTCTTCGGTTTCTTGGTTTTCGTGTTATTCGGTTGCGGCCTGGCCTACGGCGCCTCGCCGGCCGCAGACGCTTCCAAGGCAGCACCCCCTCTGCCCTCGCGCTCCGAGCGCACGCAATGGTGGCGTGAGGCACGGTTCGGCATGTTCATCCACTGGGGACCCGTCAGCCTGAAGGGAACCGAAATCAGTTGGTCTCGCGCCAATTCGAATCCCAAGTGTCCCAACAAGGGACCGATTCCCGTCGAGGTTTACGACAACCTGTACAAGGAGTTCAACCCCGTCAAGTTCAGCGGCGACGAATGGGTCGCCATTGCCCGGGCCGCCGGCATGAAATACATGGTGCTCACCGCGAAGCATTGCGATGGCTTCGCGCTGTGGCACTCGTAGGCGACGGACTACAACATCTCCCAGACGCCGTTTAAGCGCGACGTCTGCGCCGAACTGGCGGCGGCGGCGCACAAGGCCGACATGAAAATCGGCTGGTACTTCTCGCCCATGGACTGGCGCGATCCCGATTTCCGCACCGAACGCAACGCCCGCTACGTCGCCTCGATGCAGGCACAGGTGCGGGAGTTGTTGAGCAACTACGGACGGATCGACCTGCTGTGGTTCGACACCGATGGCGGCCCGGCGCTCTACGATCAAGCCGAGACCTATCGCCTTGTGCGCACCTTGCAGCCGCAGATCATCATCAACAACCGCCTGGACATGGGCAGCATGGCGGCTTACCACGCCCAGCAGGTCGAGCAAAACGCCGATTACTACACGCCCGAACAGCGCATCGGCGGCTTCGACAATCAGCGCCCGTGGGAAACCTGCATGACCCTGGGGACCCAGTGGGCGTGGAAGCCCGACGACACCATCAAGTCGCTCAAACAGTGCATCGACATCCTGGTGCGGTGCGCGGGCGGCGACGGGAACCTGCTGCTGAACGTCGGCCCGATGCCGACCGGCGAGATCGAACCGCGCCAGGTCCAGCGCCTCAAGGAAATGGGCCACTGGTTGGCCAAGTACGGCGAGACGATTTACGGCACGCGCGGCGGTCCGTGGCGACCGGGACCCTGGGGCGCCGCCACTTGCAAAGGCAACACCGTTTACGTTCACATCCTCCAGTGGCCGGGCGCCACGGGCGACTCGACTGGGCGAGGCGATAAGATCGCCCTGCCGGCCCTCACGAAGAAGATCGTTTCGAGCAAGGTCCTCACGGGCGGCACGGCCTCGGTCAAACAGACCGACGGCGGCATCGAGATTTCCGTCCCGGCGACCGAGCAGCAGGAGATCGATACCCTCGTGGTCCTGGAACTCGACGGCCCGGCGTTCGACGCCGCCGTGCCGAGCCCCCCTCGCCTTCAATAAAAATATGGACCAGTGCGCTAGCGTGCCGCGTGGGGCTGACGAAGGTCAGACGCGAAACCTTGCGATACGCTCGAATGTAATGACTCAGTTACGGGGACCGAAAATTGGGGTCAGACCCCATTTTTCTAAGCGCCTGAAAACAAAGAGGTTACAAAAGCGATTTTTGAGATTTGAGGGATCCTTCGCGGCCGACCTCCTCGGCGCGGTTCAGGGCCTGTCCCGAATCGCGTGCAAGACCGGGGTCTGGTCCCACCTTCCCTCCCCCCTCGAATTTCCCTCCGTCAGACTCCTGCCGCGCCCAGGAAAATACCCTCCAAACTCGAATCTCAAAAAATGCCATCCGTAACCCCTTGTACCCGCGACACTTACAAAAATGGGGTCTGACCCCAATTTTCTACAAGAGGCGTTCGCGAGACTGGCCGAACCGGAAAACCCACCACATCAGACCCATCAGCACCGCGCCGCAGACATTGGCCGCGATGTCAAGCCACTCGAACGACCGACCGGCGACGAGAAGGAGTTGGCCGTACTCAACGGCAATCCCGATCAAGGCGGTGCCCGCCACCGCCAGAAAGATACGAGTCTTCAGGTAGTGCGTCGTCGGTTGAGGTCCCAGCGCGTAGCACAGCAGGAGGCTGATGACGGCAAACGTCCCGAAGTGCATGATCTTGTCGCTGATTCGGAGACCGGTCGGCGCGAGCATGTCCTGTTCGGCCAGACCCAAAATGGCGGTCAGGCCGACGGCGCCGATGACAAACGGCCAGTGGGCGGGAGCGAGTTGGCGCAGTCGCTGGGGGCGCCAGTCGGCGCTGTGCGCACCCCAGGCGACGGTCAATCCCAGGACGCCGGCCAAGGCCAGCAGGTTCGGCGCCAGCAAAGCCGTCGCGTCGGATTCGAAGTACACCAGATTGGCCGCCACCGCGCCAAGCCCCACCAGCGGGGCGAGCCAGGTCCATGGGCTTCGAGCCCGCCGCCACGCGCGGAGCCTGTCGATCGCAAACGCCGCCACACCGGCCAGAACCAGCACCAGTCCGACGACGCCGATCTCGGCTCCCAGAACCTGGAAACCGTCCGCGTCATGATCCGCGCCGGGGACGACAGGCCGCCCGGGGGCGCCGAACGTCGCCGTCGGCGAAAGGGCGCCTGCCCCCGTTCCCAGGAAGGCTCGCTGCGGCACGGAGGCCATGAGGGATGCGATGCGGTCGGCGGGGTTCGAAGCGCTCGGCCGCTCGCCCGCCAGGCACCAGCCCAGCCCGATCATCACCACCAGCCAGGCCGCGAGCGCTGCCGACAGCATGGCCGCGCGGCGGCGGTCCTCGCGCCGCACGACCGACAGATAGCCGACGAGCACAAACCCGAGCGATGCCAACGCGCAGGCCAGCACCAGCGTCCGCGGAACGTTGCACGTCCCGAGCGCCACGGCCGCAAGACTGGTGGCGGCCAGCCCGATGCCGCTCCGCACGGCGGCGCGACGGCCGAGCCACCCCAGCCGGCTCTGGCGCCGGCGGACCGGTCGATGAGGCATCCATCCCAACGAGCGCAACACAAGCGCCGCACCCAACGGCAGCGCCGCCAGAAGCGCCGGCACCAGACTGTCGCCACCAACATTCGGTATCACCGAAACGGCCTGCGCAACGCCTTCAAGCGAAGGAGGGGCCGACCTCAGACCGGACGTGAGCACCCAGAGGCTCAGAAGCGCCAGACCGATCATGGCCGCCGACGTGGCGCGGCGCAACGGCTTGCGACCGACCACCGCTGAACTCATCAACCAGTATAAGCCCGCCGCCCCCACCAGGAGCACCAGGACACCGACCGTGGCCGCCGGCTCCAAACTGTAGTGCGCCACGGGCAAGAGGGGGTAAGAGCGTACCGTCCGGTCGTAGCCGGCGTTGACGAGCACCTCCCGGACCGGTCCGAGGGCCGCCGGGCTCTGGCCGACGACACCCACCTCGGGAAGGGGTATCGCCTGCCACAGAACGAACCCAAGAATCCCCCACACGAACAGGTTCGCGCTCGATCGAACGTACCCGAGCGACACACCCACCAGCGAGGACACCACCCACAGGGCCAGCAGGAGACTGACGACGAGCAGAAGGTCGAAACTGCCGTAGCGATGGAGCGTGCCGAAGACGGTCGGCAACAGAACCAGGCCGAGAAGCCAAGCCAATTCGAGGATGACGTGAATCCCTCGGGCAAGCGGCGACCGTGCGGTCCGCGTCGGCAGCGTAGGCGATTCCATCTGAGTCTCAAGCAAAGGCAAGCACGAGGCCCCGCCCTCGAACGGCCCACCGCGACGGGCATGCCGCGCGCTCACCGACACCCCGACCAGACCGACGCATGACCGGATGGCGAGCCCGTTCGGCGAGGGTTCTGTGTCGCCGCGGCGACTGGTCTTGCGCCGTGGACCTATTCTTCCGTCGGCGGCGTCGCGCTCGGTCGGGCGCTCGTGGCCGGCGAACCGGACCCCGCGTAATCGTAGTAGGCCTGGTAGGCCTCGCGGAAGTAGCCTCCCTTGGTCGCCCGAACGCCGTTAAGAACCGCCCCGAGCAGTTTGGCCTTCAGACTCAAGATCATGCGCGTTCCGCGCTGCGCCATGCCGCGCGTATTCTCGTTGGCCCGCAGCACCAGGACGACGCCGTCAATGATCTCGGCCAGCAAATGGCTGTCCGCCACCACGAGGATGGGCGCCCCATCCACGATCACGCGATCGTAATTCTTTTTCTGTTCATCCAGGAAGCGTCGCATGGCCGGGGAACCCAGGAGGTCAGCCGGGCTGGGCGGCGTGGCGCCGCCGACGAGGAGGTCGAGGTTCTCCACCGCGGTGGCCTGAATCACTTCCGAGGCGGAGTTCATGCCAACCAGGACGTTCGACAGGCCGAGGGCGTCGGGCACGTCGAAGAGCCGCGCCAGCGCGGGCCGACGGAAGTTCGCTTCGACCAGAAGCACCTTGTTGCCGCTGCGCGCCATCGCGATGGCTATGTTCGCCGCTACCGTCGACTTGCCGTCACCCGGATTCGGACTGGTAATGAGCACGCTCTTGATCGGCTGGTCCGAGGTGAAGAGCAAATTGGTGCGCAATTGCCGGAAGGCTTCGGCCAGAAGCGACTCGGGCGATCGGTAACTGACCAGCGCCAGGTTCGTATCGAGCGACAACCGATCGTCTTCGGCCAGGTCGGGAACGGATCCCAGAAGGGGCACGCCGACCTGGCGAGCCACCTCGGCGGGTGTCCGGATCCGCGTATCCATCAGTTCCAGCGCAATACTCAAACCGACGCCGACCATGAGGCTGAAGACGATGGCCGCCGCGGAATAGAGGGCCGTCCTCGGTTCCGTGGGTTCGAAGGGAATGGTCGGCATCTGGACGATCTGGATGTTCGGCCGGGCCAGCGCGGCGGCAATGCGCATCCGCTCCAGCCCATCCGAAACCGTCTGAAGCAAGTCCTGAAGGCGGCGGAACTCGTCCTCGCGCTGGCGATATTCCGCGACGCGCTGGCTGAGCCGAATGGCCACCGACCGGGCCTCAGCAACCTTGTCGAGCAGTTCGGCTTCCGCCTCGCGGGTCCGGTTGTAGTTGTTTTGCAGCACCGCCGCCTGCTGCTGAACCAGTTCGACCAAGACGGCGTTCTGCTGGGCCTCGAGGTCATTCTGCGCCCCTTGAGACACCACCTGGCTTCGCCGGACAGCCTCGTGACGCTCGCCGAAGCGGCTTTTGAGCCCCTCCAGTTCCTGGGAGTAGCGAGCCGCCTGCTGACTCAGGGCCAGGACTCGGGGGTCCTGCCGCAACCCCTGCATCATCTCGGGGAAGGCGAGGAGGACGGGTCTCAGATCCTTCTTATCCTCAGCCTCCTTCTGCAATTCCTGGAACTGAAGCCAGGCGCTCCGGGCGCCGGCCAACTCGAACTGAACGTCGACCAATTGGCGGGCAAGCGTCATCAGGCGCACCATTTCCTCGCTGCCCCGTTCGTCGAGGACGACGGCGTCGGATTGGCGTCGCAACTCGGTCAATTCGCTGGCGACGCGATCCCGATCCCGCCGCAGATCATCTCGCTCGGTTCGCAGGTCGCGCTGCCTATCCGCATCAATGGTTTTCCGCTGGTCCTCCACGTTGGCGAGGTACTGCTGCGCCACCTCCCGCACGATATCCCTCACTTGAGTGGCGTCCGTGCCGCTGAGGCTGACGGAAATGACCTCCGATTCCGGAAGGGACCGGACGACGAGTTCCTCCGCCAGCCGATAGGCCGCATCAGGTCCCCGGAACATGGTTTGGTTGGGCTCAAGGTTCTCCAGGGCGGTGCCGAGGACCCGATTGCTTCGGATAGCCATCACCTGGCGCATAACGTATTGCGTGTAAAGTTGGAAGGGCACCTGCTCGGAGTAGAGGGGAGCGATTTCGCCCCGGCCCCCGCCGCCGACGACACCCGGCTCGACCGCAATAATACCCGTCGCCGTGTAAAGCGGGGCCACGTAGCGCCACGTGATGATCGCGCCTGCGCCCCCGAGACCCAGAACGACGAAACAGGCCAGAATCAGCCAGAGACGCTTGCGAAGAATGCGCAGGACGTCGTGGGCGCTCAAGAGGCCCATCATGGACTGGCTCGTCGTCGGCTGCTGTGGCGTTTGACTCATCTCATGGCTCCTCGCGGCGAGCAGCATCCCCCGGCGGGCCCACGAAGGCCCCGCCGGCACGGCAACCCACCGGTACTATGCTGGTGGCCGTTTGCGCAACTGCTCGATCCGTCTCTGGGCATCCTGTCCTTCCTTCTGTCTAAGCCCCATTCCAAGGGCCTTCTCGTACTCCTGAAGCGCCTCTTCCGGCCGCAGGAGCTGTTCATAGACCCTGCCCAGATGGTACCGGGCTTCGGGGTTGTCCTGGCGGTTGACACTCTCCCGCAAGTAGGTTATTGCCCGTTCGTAGTCGTCCTGTAAGAACGCCACCCACCCCGCCGTGTCCAGCACCTGCGGGTCATTCGGAACGAGCTGCATGCTTCGCCGGACCAGTTCGTTCGCCCGTTGATAATCCTTCCGCTCCGTCGCCAGGATCCAGGCCAGGTTGTTGGCATTGGCGGCATGCAGGGGATCCAGGTTCCACAACCGCGTTCCCCACCTGACAGCATCGTCAACTTGGCCCAAGTAGTACAGGGTCAGAGTATACAGGTGAATCGCCGAAACAAAAGGCCTAAGTTTATTCAGAGCCTCCGGCGCCAGGCTGTATTGCTGCTCGAATTTCGCCGCGACAGGGTCCAAGGCGCGCTTGGCTGCCTCGTGGTTTCCGGCCGCCGTTTCCATTGCCGCCAACGAGGTTCGGATGTCCAGGCTATCGGGCACTTTGGCCAGGCCTTCGAGCAACACTCGGCGCACTTCCGCCAGCCGCTGCTCGCGTTCGGGGCCCGGCGCCTCCTGGGCCACCCGTCCCAGAATCATCGCCAACTGGACGTATCCTTGCTCCCAGTCCGGCCGATCCAGCAGCCCATTCCGAAGCGATTCGACCGCTTTGTCCAGTTCACCCGTCCCCTCGTAAAGGGCCGCCAACGCCAGGCGGGGCCACATCTCGTGCGGGAACTGATCCAGCATGTGAAGAACCCGCTCCAAGGCCTCCGGCTTGCGGTTGAGCGCCACCAGACACCGCGCTTCGCCGATCAAGGCACCCGGGGACTCCGGCCGCTGCGCCCGGGCTTCTTCATACCGTTTGAGCGCCTCCTCGTAGCGCTTCTGCACCAAGAGCGCATTTCCGAGGCCCACCAGCAGGGCCGGGTCCTTGGTTTGCCGGCTGATCCGCTCGAGAATCATGGAGGCCTGGCGTGGTTCACTGGTGGTCATATACAAATCGGCCAGAGCACGGTGGCCGACCACGCTGCCAGGCCGGAAGTCTATCAGGTGCCGCAGATCGATCGCCGCCTCTGCGAACTGCCCCCGCTGCGAGTTGATCGACGAGCGCAGAAGCATCGCCTTTTCGAACGATCCATCCGACGGGTCGATTTCGCGCAGCAGATCCAGGGATTGCTGCGGATCCAAAGAGCGATACAGTTCAGCCAACCAGAACTTCGCCTCGCCGTAGTTCGGCGTCACGCTCAAGGCCTTCTCCATCAGTGCCTTGGCTTTCTCGACGTCTTGGCGTCGGCTGGCGATGCGGCCGGCCACCACCAGCGCCTGCGCGTCCTCCGGGTCGGCCTTCAAGACCTCCTGGATGACCGCCTCCGCCTCATCCAGTTTCATTTGCAGCATGTGCACATCGGCCAGGCGCTTCTTGGCCAGCGCGCTGTTATTCGTGCGCTTCGCGCCTCGGGCGTACGCATCGGCGGCTTCGTTCCACTGCCCTCGGTTGGCATACTGGTCGCCCAGCAGGATCAGGGGTTCCGCGTCCTCCGGGCTGAGTTCGGCCGCCTTCTCGTAATCCGCCTTGGCCGACTCCAGACCTGCCGCCGTCGCCAGAAACTCTCCTCTCAGAATATTCGCCCCCGGCTCATTCGCATGGGCGTTGACATATTTGTCGACAAGTTCCCGGCCTTCCTGAAGCCGGTCCGTCCGGGCGTAGAACTCGGCGAACCGCAGCACCACCCGCGCGTCCTCCGGTGCGACCTCGTAAGCCTGGCGGAACACCCTCTCCGCCTCTTTCGAATCGCCTCGCTGCAGGTGCAGGGCCGCCAACTCGACCAGGTTCCCGACCTCGTTCGGCACGATACGGGCGATTTCCTCGCGGGCCTTGGCGGCGGCGTCCCACAGGTTCTGGCCGGCGTTCGCGAGCGCCTGAAGTTCCAGGGCCGGCACGTACCCGGGCATGAACCTCAGCGCCTCGCCCGCCTCGATCAAGACCGCCTGGTAATTTCCCTGCCGCAGATACAGCCGACCCAGCAGGATACGGGCCGGCACCAGGTCCGGGCGAAGGTCCAAAGCCCGCTGCAACCGGGCCGCCGCCTCCTCCCACCGTCGCCCGGCCGCCAAAACCTGACCCAACAGGTAATAGGCCGGCGAAAATGTCCCGTGCTCCTTGACCACCTGGGTGAGTTGTTCGACGGCCTCGTCCAGGCGGTCCTGACTCAGCGCCATCAAAGGCTCCGCAAAGAGCAGTTCCGTCGCCTGGGGATCCACTTCCTTCAGTCGCCTCGTCAGGTCCGAGGCCTTGTCGTACTTGTTCGTCCCCAGGTACTGCATGAACAACAGTTGCCAGACCTCGCGCCAGTCCGGCGAGCCGCCTTCCGCCTCGTCTAGGACTTTCTGAAGGGTTTCGACTCCTTTGTCAGCCTGGTCGGTCATCAGGTACAAGCGACCCAGCAGGGTCAGGTCCTTGATGCGCGACCCGCCCTGTTCGATCCGTGCTTTCAGTTCTTTTTCCAGTTGTTCCGGGTTCTCCGCCGCCAGCCCCACCGGGCTGTTCGGCAGGACGGTGCGAACCTCCTCCAGGGTTTGCTCGGCCTTCTCCGCCTGGTCCGTTTCGCGGTAGAAGGTGATGAGTTCCTGATAGGCCCGCTCCTTGTTTTCCCCGACGTTGAGCGCTTGGCGCAGCGCCGCCTCGGCCTCTGTGTTCTGCTTCAGGCCCCGGTAGATGCGGGCCACCAGGAACAGTGCGCGCGGGTCGTCCTTGGATTGTTCCACCGCCGCCTGGGCTTCCTTCAGCGCCGCGTCCGCCTTGCCCTGCGCGAGCCGGGCTTCCGCAACCAGCAGGCGCATCACCATGTCGTTCGGATTCACCCGGAGAACCACGGTGGCGTTACGGACCGCGTCATCGTACTCCCGCAATCGCAATTGGACTTCCGCCAACGACCGGCGAGCGGCGGCATATTCCGGATATGCGGCCACCAGGGATTCCAGTTCGCGTTTCGCGGCGCCGACTTCGCCGGCCAGCTGATAGGCCCGGCCGAGAAGCAGCAGCGTCTGCGGCGTCGGATTCTTGCTCCGTGCCTGTTCCAGATAGGCGATCGCCTGGCGCGTCCGAAGATTCAGCAGGGCCTGCTTCCCGCGAAGGAAATCCACCTCCGCGGCGTCCGGCAGCACTCGGCTGATCTCGTCGATTAGCGCCTGGGCCTTTTCCAGGTCGCGCGATTCCAGATGGATGTCGGCCTCCTCGGCCTTCAACGCGGTCGACTCCGGCACGGCCTCGAGTCCCTGCTGAACCACCGCCAGAGCCCCCGGGGAATCGCCCTCCATCCGATGCAGACTGCACAGACGCAGATAGGCCCCTTCCGCCTTCGGGTCAATCTGGATCGTCCTGGCGTAGAAATCCTTGGCGGTCTCGGGATCCCGGCGGTTAATGGCGACCTCGCCGAGCGCCATCAGCAGCACCGAATTGTCGCCTACCCGTTTCAGGCCTTCCTGAAGCACCTCGGACGCCTCGTCCTGTCGGCCGAGTTCGTTCAACCGGCCTGCCTTCAGGACGTAGGACTCCGGAACACCGGGGTTGTTCGCGATCGCCAGGTCGAGCACTTCATCAATCTTGTCCGTCTGGTCCAATTCCTTGTACGTTCCCGCCAGGAGCCGGTAGAGGTCCAGCATGTCGGGGACCTTTTCGATGCCGGTGCGGAGGCGCTCCGCCGCCGCCTCGTAGAAAGGCACCCGCTTGCTGTAGATCGGCTCGTTTCGAGCCAGCCCCAGGTCCGTCCACGCGGCCCACAGGTAGCCCTTTCCGAAGGACGGGTTCATCTCGATGAGACGTTCCGTGTCCCTCTTAGCCTCCTGCCAAAACCGGAAACCGACGTGCAGTTCGGCCAGATCTCGCTGGGCGTCGAAGAAGTCCGGCTTCAGCACGAGCGCGTTCTGAAAAGCCCCGCGCGCCACAGACACCGCCGGCGGATTCTGATGCAACGCAATGCGGCCGAACAGGTACTGAGCGTCCGGATCTTTCTTGGCCCCATATCGCATGGCCGTCTTGATGCTGATCCACGCCTGGGGCCACATCTCCTTGTCGGTGTATTCCTGGGCCCGCTGAACGTACGGGCGGGGGTCCCAGCCGAAAATCGACCCCCCGGTGAACACCACCGACAGGCCGACAACGACCAGGAGAAGCAGGGGAATCCCGATGAAGAAAGCCAGACGCGCCACCATGCGCTTATTCAGCCGCCTCGCCATTGCTACTCAGTCTCCTTCTGATCCGCCCAGATCAGGATAATACTCCTTTTCCAGAAGCGGAACAATCTCATTCAACAGCATCAGTGCCTGCCGATACACCGCACTGTCTTTCGCCATCGGGTCTTCCGTCTCGTCCGGCTTCAGCCAAACCATCACCTGGGTTTGGGAAAGGTAACTGCCCTTCTGTCCCAGGCTTCCCGTCGTACCGAGGAATCGCGCCAACTCCCGGCTCGTCGTATATCGTCCCCCGACGTTGAAATACTGAAGCATAAGCGCCGGCGGCCGATTGACACCCGGCTTCGGCTCAAAATAAAGGACGTTGACCGGAATCTCCTTGTCTTTCATGCTAGGAATCACAATGTCGCGCACGTCCTGACGTTTTTTGACGAACCCTGCCTGGGTCATGCAGACCCACGGCACGTGGGGGACGTTCGACATGGCGTTGGCGTTGTACGTGATGAACACCCCGCCCTCGCGGTCCCCTTCGGGCGACCTCAACTGAAGATTCAGGTACTCGTCCGCCCCCAGTTGTTCCTCGAGCGCCTTGTCCAGCACCCCATGCATGCCACGCCAGCCCGCCAACGTCCGGGGAAAATTCTCCACGAACGACTTGACAAGGGGCACCGGCTTCGGCGGCGGAGGCTCCCAGACCTGAAAGAACAGCCCGATCGTCGCCAAAGCACCCAGCGACACCCCGTACTGCACACGATGACCCAGCTGCCTCACCACCCCCACATACGCCCCCGCCGACATCAGCGACACCACGAGTCCGACGACCGGCCAGGGGGCCCCCGACATCGCGCCCGGCACCGCGTACAGCACCAGGTACACGATCGGCAAAACACCCGCGCCCCAACACCACGCCCGGTGCTTCTCCGACAGTGCCCCGCCCACGAGGGTCGCCACACCTATCGCCGCCGCCGTCATCGCACCGTACCCAAAGTTCAACTGCCTTCGGAGCATTGCGGCCCGGCGACGCGCGTCGTTGGCTGCGGCCTTCCGGTCCGCATCGGGCGAGCCGCTGGCGGCTTCGGCCAGGGTGACGGCCTCCGACTCGGCCCGGGTCACGGCCCCGGCGTCCGAGAACACGATGCTCGTCACCAGCACGAGCGCCGCCGCCAGCACGCCGCTCGTCGCCAGCGCCCAGCCCCTGCCTTTTGTCACTGCCGCTGCCTGCATGAAATATCGATTCCTCGCTACGCCGAGGCCTTCGCCGCGCCGGACCTCCCTTGCGACCCCGCCTCACCCGCCTCCTCGTCGTCCGACACGAACAGAAGGTCCGTAAATTTCAGCTCCGCCCACATGATCAGGAACGCCAACCCCAGCATCGCAAAGCCGAACGACTGGTGCGTGAACGTTGTCGGATCCAACATCGAATTTCTGGCGGCGTCGAGTTGGGCCGGCGTAAAGGAAAACCACGCCGCCCACGTTGCCTCACCCGCCTCCAGCGCCCGCACGGCGAAGAACAGCCAGTCGCTCGCCAGCGCCATCAACGTCACGCGCACAAAATTGCAGAACACCGCTATCGGAACCGACGAGGCCACAATCAGCAGCCGCTCCCACACCGGTCGCCGATAAATGAATGCCATCATCACGCCCAACGCCACAAACGCAAACAAGAGGTGCAGCCCGCTGCACGGACCCGCCACCGTCAGCGGACCACTCGCCAGATTGAGCACGTTGTCGGTGCGCTCGACCGGCATTCCCACCAGCCTCAGCATCGTCTCCGTCGCCATGGCTGAAAGACGCTGAAGCGGCAACGCCACATCCTCGTAGTACTTCTGGCCCCAGGGGATCATCAGCAAGAGGAACGCCACCGACACCCACAACGCACGGAACATCTCCCACCCCAGCAGCCACAGAAGGATCCCAGCCACCACCAGCACGAACGTTATTTCACCAGGGTACCCGTGCATCAATGTGAACGACGCGACGCGCACCGCCACACCCAGAACGATGAGCACCAGGCCCCAGGCGCACCGCTCCATGCGCTGGGGCGCCCGCTCCTGAAGGCGGTAGTGGGCGATGAGGATGGCAATGACGGGAATCAGGTATCCATGGCCCCACGCGCCGCTCTGGTGTCGCCAGACGGCTTCCCAGCGCGCCAGCGGGTGCCAGTAAGCCCAGATAACCAGCGCCGCCACCGGGAGCATGAGCAGGACGGCGCGCGGCGTCAGCACGCGGTTCCAGTCCCACATCGGAGTGGGACCCTGCGGTTCACCGCCCTCGGTCAAAGCACTCCTGGCTACGCGTGCCTCAGCCAACCGGGTTCCTTTCCGGTATCCGGTGTGTGAACGCCCGGCCCGCCCACGCCAACCGATGCGACCCCGGACTAGAAGGGCGTGTCAAAGATTGGTTGGATGGCGTCGGTCCAGGGATAGAAGTCGGCAAAGTTCATGTCGTACACAAATCCGGCACCGTAGGTCGCCCGGAAGGCGTTTCGGATAACGGCGTTGTGGATGGCCCCCCAGTCCGTCCCGACGCGGATGATGTCCTCCGGCTTGACGTAGAAGTCCGGCACCTCACCGCGGGCAACTTTCGAGAGGTCCACATAAATGATCTCTTCTTCCTCCTCCGTCACGCGGCGCACCACTTCCGTCCGCCACGGGACGGCGATGGCCGTCAGACCCCCCGCCGCCGCGATCGCCTGCAGCAGCGTGATCTTGCGGCCCGTCAGGCTGTACACGCCCGGACGCGACACGTAGCCCGTCATGTAAAAATCGCCGACCGGCGGCGAAGGAATCGTGATGATGTCCCCGTCGCGCAGCACCAGGTTCTGCGTCGGGTCGCCCCCTTGCAGCGCCTGGACGTCGAAGCGGATGATCCGCTTGAGTTGCCCCGAACCCTGGACCACGCCCAGGCGGCGAAGTTTCGCCTCCAATCGCTCGGCCGCCAGGGCCGACGGCGCCGCACGCTCCGCCGCAGGCGCCCCTTCCGGAGCAGCCGCCACGTCCGTCGGTTCCATTCCCTCCGGAGCCACAGGCGCCGCCGCCTCCGTCTTAACCTCCACCCACTGCCCCTCCGACCACACCCAGTGGCCGAGTTTCTTCTCGTCCGCCGCCAGGGCCTCGTCGCCCCTCAGGGCGGCGGCAGGTTCGGGCGCTGCCTTTTCGGCCTCTGGCGCAGCCGGCGCAGGCGCGGCGTTCTTTGCCTCCGCCTCTTCGATCTGCTTCACCTGCGGCATCTCGCCCTCGGCCATCTTCTGGAGGACCGCGCGGGCCTCCTCGGCTTCCGGCGCAGGCACCCCTTCAGCGGCCGGCTCGGGCTCAGCCGCAGGCGCCGCCTCCGGCGCGG
>JBAUDW010000118.1:0-7405 GCA_049678285.1 Phycisphaerae bacterium | reverse complement strand
GAGTGGATCGCGGCCCACGGAGCCCGGCCGGTGCGCATCCGGCCGGACCCCGGTGCCGCCGCACGCTCCGCCGCTCCCGTCGCCGGCATGTGTCCCTACGCGCGGGCGCTGGCCGGCGAGGCCGCAGCCCTGCCGGACGGCCAGGTCGCCGTCTTCACCACCACCTGCGACCAGATGCGCCGCGCCGCCGAGTGGACCGCCCTCGAAACGCCGGCGCCCGTCTTCCTCTTCAACGTGCCCGCCACGCACGGCACGCCCGCCGCCGCCAGGCTCTACCGGGACGAACTCCACCGGCTGGGGCGATTTCTCGCGCGCCTCGGCGCGGGCGAGCCCTCGCGCGAAAAACTCGCCGACGTCATGGAGGCCTACGACGACCGCCGCCGTCAACTCCGCGACGCGCTTGGCATCCTCGCGCCCCGCGAGGCCAGCGAGGTCATCGCCGAGTTCGACCGGGATGAGCGGCCGCGCCTTCAAGGCGCGCGCCGCTCGCTGCCGCACGGCTTCCCCGTCGCGGTAATCGGCGGGCCGCTCATGCGCGGCAACGCGCGGGTGTTCGACTGGATCGAAGAGGCCGGCGGCGTCGTCGTCCTCGACGGGACCGAGAGCGGCGCCCGGACGCTCCCGGCCCCATTCGACCGCCGGCGCCTCCGCGACGAACCGGTTCTGGAACTCGTGGACGCTTACTTCGGCCGTATTCCCGACGTCTTTCGCCGGCCCGATGAGGCGCTGGTGGCCTGGCTCGGGAGCGAGTTGGCCGCAAGCGGCGCCCGCGCTCTTATCGTATGGCGATACGTCTGGTGCGACCTCTGGGCCGCTTTCGCCGCTCGCGCCGGAGAACTCGCAGGCCTCCCCGTTCTGGACCTGGACGTCTCCGGCGACGAGGGGGCCGATCGTCGAACCGCCAACCGGCTCCAGGCCTTTCTGGAAGTGCTGCGATGAACCAACCGCCCGAACGAATCTCGATGGAGGAACTGGACCTCCTGTGCGAGCGCCGCCGCTCGGCCGGCGCCCCGATGCCCGCGTACGTGGGGCCGCTCCGCCGCCACGTCGAGGAAGGCGACCGCCGGCTCCTGAGGCTCGAGTACGACGCCTCCCCCGCCGCGCTGCGCCTCTGGAGTTTCTTCCTCACGGAGGAGGAGCGCCTGCACGCCGCCCGCGCGGCCGGCGCGAAGATCGTCGGCGCGATGAAGGACCTCGGCACCGTTCCCGTCATGGCCTACGCCCTGCCGAACGTCGTCGCCTTCTATCCTGACGGCGCGTGGTGGACGCCTTGCGTCATGGAACTTTCGGACGGCCTGTTCCGCATCGCCCAGTCGCTCGGTTTCGGCGAGGCGTTCTGTCCCGTCCGCGCGATGCTGGGCGCCTTCGTCAACCGCGCCCATTTTCCGATCCCGGACCTTCTCGTATGTAGCGCTGGGGCGGTGTGCGACGATTTTTCGGCCATCGCCCAGCGCGTCGAATCGCTCGGCCACCCGATTCTCTGGTGGGAGATGCCGCATCGCCGCCGCCCGGAGCCGGACGAACCCGCCGTCGAACTTCCGGGCGGCAATTCGGCCCCGGCCTCGCAGGCGGCCTTCGTGCGGTCGGAACTGGAGCGCGTGCGGTCAGCACTCGAGGGCCTCGCCGGTGCGCCGCTGGGGGAGGCCGAGTTGGCCGACGGCGTCGCCCAAGCCAACTGCGTCCGCCGACTGCTGGCCGAACTGCGCCGGCTCGCCTACACGGCCGAGGTGTGCCCGATGCCGGCCCTCGAGATGCTCATCGCCGAGATGCTCGCCATCCATTTCTGCTCGGACCGCGCCGAGTCGATCCGCGTCCTCGCGGACCTCCTGGAGGAAGTTCGCCGACGCGTGAAAGAGAATCGCGGCGTCCTGGCGCCGGATGCCGCCAGGGTCTTCTGGGTCAACCCCGTGGCGGACCTGCGCGTCATGAACCTCCTGGAGGACTGCGGCGGGCGGCTGGCCGGCACCGAGTTCCTCTTCTCCCACGCCCTGGATTTGATCCCCGAGGACTTGCCTCCGATGGAAGCCCTGGCGAGAATGGCGCTGGCGGACCCGATGGCGGGCCCGTCGGCGGACCGCGCGGCCCGGATCGTCCGCGACGCCCGCGCCTTCGGGGCCGAGGCGGTGCTGGTCTCGCGCATTCCCGGGGCGAGCCACTGCGCCCTCGAAGGAGCGGTCATCGGCCGCGCCGTCCGCGAGGAACTCGCGATTCCCGTTGTCGAAATCGAGGTGCCGCCCCTGGCCGACCCGATGAGGCCGACCCTGAGGGCGCAACTGGAGGCGCTCGTGGAAACCGTAATGGAGCGGAGAAAACCATGATTGGCGCCGGCATTGACGCGGGGTCGCGGGCCCTGAAGGTCGCGCTCTTCGACAGCGAGCGAGGCCAGGTGCTGGCCGCCGCCGTCCGCGACCAGGGAACGAACCACGACGGCCCGGCCCGGGAACTCTTCGAGGAACTCCTCCGGACCGAGGGTCTGCCGCGCGAGCGCGTCGCCCGCATCGTCGCGACGGGCTACGGCCGCGGGGCCGTCTCCTGCGCCGACACCACCGTCACCGAGATCACCTGCCACGCGGTGGGCGTGCGCCACCTCGTTCCGGACGCGGCGACGATCGTGGAGATCGGAGGCCAGGACTCGAAACTGCTGCGCCTGAACCCCGACGGCACGGTCCGCGACTTTGCCATGAACGATCGGTGCGCCGCCGGCACGGGCCGGTTCCTCGAAGTCGTCGCTTCGCGCCTTGGGGCGCCCCTCGATTCGCTGGGCGACCTGGCGCGGTCGGCCGAGGCACCCGCACCCATCAGCAGCATGTGTGTCGTCTTCGCCGAGACGGAGATCATCGGCCTCCTGGCGTCGGGCGCGCGGCGGGAGGACATTGTGGCGGGCGTCCAGGCCGCGGTCGCCTCGCGCGTCGCCGCGATGCTCGGCCGCGACGTCGTCCCGCCCGTCATCTTTACAGGCGGCGTCGCCCTCGTGCCGGGCATGGCCGAGGCCCTCGCCTCCGCCCTCGCGACGCCGGTCCGCGTCTGCCCGGAACCGCAGATGACGGGGGCCCTCGGGGCGGCCCTGATCGCCTGTCGGCAGGCGTCGGGCGGCGCAGCCGGGCTCGGCCGGTCGCCCGCCGTCGGAGGACCGCGACCGTGATCAATCTCGAAAAACGCCGGCGCGTCATGCAGCGGTCGATGCGTCTGGGGCACTGCATCTGCGACGCGAAGAAAGCCTGCCCCTGCTCGCTATTCAAGGAAAAGAACGTCTGTCTCTGCGCGGGCGAATCGCTCGAGCCGCCCTTGGGGCCGGTGCGCCTGACGCAACTGGTGGAAAAGGCCGGATGCGCGTCGAAGATCGACCAGGCCTCCCTCAAGCGGGTCCTCCAAGCCCTCCCTGAAATCCGCGACCCGCGCGTGCTCATCGGCGCCGCCGCGGGCGACGACGCCGGCGTCTATGCCCTCGACGGCCCGACGGCCCTGGTGCAGACGGTGGACGTCTTCAGCCCCTCGGTGGACGACCCGTACACGTTCGGCCAGGTGGCGGCCGCCAATTCATTGAGTGATGTGTATGCGATGGGCGGCCGGCCGATCACCGCCCTCTCGATCATCGGTTTCCCGATCCGCGAGGCGCCCGACTCCGTCATGGTGGACATCCTCCGCGGCGGGATCGACAAGATGAACGAGGCGGGCGTGCCGGTCGTCGGAGGCCACAGCATCCAGGACGCCGAGATCAAGGCCGGCTTCGCCGTCACGGGCCTCATCGACCGACGCCGAATCGTCACGAACGCCGGCGCCCGCCCGGGCGACCGCCTGGTCCTGACGAAACCCCTCGGGACGGGCATCCTCGCATTCGCCGTCCAGATCGGCCGAGCGCCCCCCGAGGCCGCCGACGCCATCGCGCGCTCCATGACGGAACTCAACAAAGCCGCGTCCGAGGCGATGCTCGACCTGGAGGCCCACGCGTGCACCGACGTGACGGGTTTCGGCCTGATGGGGCACCTCGCGGAAATAGCGCGCTCGAGCGCCGTCGACGTCGAAATCGTCTGGGACAGCCTTCCCCTCTTCCCGCATGTCCTGGAGTGTTTGGCCGAGGGCATCGTTCCCGGCGGCATCGAACGCAACCGCGAATCGTCTGAATCGAGCGCCGTCCCCGCCGCGGGCGTCACCGAGGCCATGATGGATCTCTGCTTCGACCCGCAGACGTCGGGCGGCCTCCTGGTCGCACTGGCGCCCGACAAGGCCGAGGCGCTCGTCCGGCGATTGCACGAGGAAGGAATTCGGGCGGCGGCCGTCATCGGCAAGGTCCGCGGCAAAGGAACGGGAAAAGTCTTCGTGACGGCGAGCGGCGCGCGGACGATCCGAACGCCCGAGGAGGAAGAAGCGATGAACCAACGGCCGTCGAAAAAGAAAAAGGGCCGGTCGGCGGGTGCCGAAGAACCTTGCTGTGCGGAGCCCGCCGCGGAAACCTGTTGTTCCGAGGGTCACGCCGCGGGCGCCTCCGCCGTCGGCGCGGGCGCCGAGGAAATGTTCAAGGCTTTCATGAAGACGGCCGGGGCGCCGGGCGCGCTGGACGCGGCGACGAAGCAGGCGCTCCAGATCGCGCTCTCGGTCCTCGCGCGGTGCGGACCGTGCATCCGCATCCAGGTCGAGAAGGCCAGAAAGATGGGCTTCACGCAGGCGGAGATCGACGAGGCCGTTTGGATGGCGATTGCATTCGGCGGCGCGCCGGTTATGATGTTTTACAAGGAAGTCATGAAGACCTGAGGCGGAGGTGACGGGCGCCCGGTGGCGCTCCTGGTCTTCAAAACCAGCGTGGGGTTCGAAAGAGCCCTGGGTGGGTTCGACTCCCATTCGCCTCCGCCAGTTTTTCCCGCGGAGGCCTGCGGCGGCAAAAGGCTTCTCCGAGAACCGAGGCGAGGCGCGAATGGCACAGCCCGGCGAGGCGCGAGTCCGGCAATGTTTCCGAGGCCGCGCGGCGAGGATCGTCCTGGCGGCGATGCTCGTCGCCGCGGGCGCCGCCCTTGTGTTCTACGGCGTCGCGCGGCACAGCCGGACGGTTCTCCTCAAGCAGGCTGAACCGCCCGCCGCCGAGGCCGCGCGGACGATCGACGAATCCGAGCCCGCCCTCATCCGCGAAGTCACGGTCGGCGGCCTCCGGCGAAATCCCGCCGGCGAACTCGAACGAACCTACGGCGAAGGCGAAACGCCTTCTCTGTGCCCTACCTGAATTAAGTGAAGGCGGGCCATGGCGGCCATGGCCGAACCCAGAATCCGACCCAAACCGTCGCGCTTCGTCCGCGGCCGGCTGTGGATCCAGGCGGCCTTTCTCCTCGTCTGGCTCGACCCGCTCGCGCTTCGCCTGCACAATATCTGCGGTTCCGTGTACCACTGCTACGCGTGTCCGCTGGCGCTCTTCGCGTGCCCGGTCGGCGTCCTGGCGAACTTCAGCGCGCTTCACGTCGTCCCCTTCATCGCCATCGGGACGCTGCTCGTTGTCGGCGGCTTGGTCGGCGGATTCGTGTGCGGCTGGGCGTGCCCGTTCGGGTTCCTCCAGGACCTGGTCGCGAAAGTTCCCGTGCCGAAGGTCCGGCTGCCCTCGTGGACCGGATACCTCCGGTACGCCGTCCTCGCGGGCTTGGTGATTGCGGTTCCGTACTTTTTCGGCGAGGCGCATCCGCTCTTCATTTGCCGGGTCTGCCCCGCCGGGGCGGTCGAGGCGGGCGTTCCGAACATGGTGCACGAGGCGGCAGCGGGCGGTTCGGCCGCCGGCATGAGCGCGCTGAAGTGGACGATCCTGGTTCTGTTCGCCTTGGCGATGTTCGTCAAGTTCCGGCCCTGGTGCTCGCTCTTCTGCCCGCTGGGGGCGATCTTCGGCGTATTTAACCGCTTCTCGGCGGTGTTCCTCCGCGCGAACCCGAAGAAATGCGTCCAGTGTGGCGCGTGCCGAAAAATGTGCCCCGTGAACCTCGCCCCCGAAAGGCAACTCGCGGACCCGCTCTGCATCCGGTGCATGGAATGCACGCGGTGCGAGGCGATCGAGGTGAAGACGGCGTTCGACCGGGCCGAGCGCGAGGAACCGGCCCCGGCCCCGGCCGCGCGGAACTGAGCGCTATCAGGTAAGTTTTGCGCAGTGGTTCTCCGCAACCACCGCGCTTCGGGGCTGGATTTCGCGGCGGGTGCCCGCCTCGGAGGGTAAACTCCGACCTGCCGCGCGCCAGCCGCCCGGCGGGGACGCAGCTGAACCTGCATTGGAGGAGTCGCCCATGACGTCGTCGGCCAAACAGGACCTCCTGCGGAAACTGCCCTCGGTGGACAAACTCCTCGCCTCCCCCGCCGTCGCGGACTGGCTCCAGCGCCATCCGCGCACGCTCGTCGTCCAGTGCCTCCGCGACGCGCTGGAGGAACTGCGCCGGCACATCGCGAACGATACGGGCGGACGCTGCGGCGCCCGGCACGTCACCGAGGAATATGTCCTCTCGGAAGCGTTTCGGCACCTGGAGGCGCGCACCCGGCCGCACCTGCGCGGCGCGATCAACGCCACCGGCATCCTCCTGCACACGGGCCTCGGCCGGAGCGTCTGGCCCGAGTGCGTCGTCGATTCGATGGTCGAGGAACTCAAAGGCTACGTCACCCTGGCCGTCGACCGCGAGACGGGGAAGCGGAGCGACCGCGACCGGCGCGTCGAGTACATCCTCACGGAACTCACGGGCGCCGAGGCCGCCACCGTCGTCAACAACAACGCCGCCGCCACGATGCTCGTCCTGTCGGCCCTGGCGGCCGGCCGGGAAACGATTGTCTCGCGCGGGCAACTGATTGAGATCGGCGGCGCGTTCCGCCTGCCCGACGTCATGGCCCAGAGCGGGTCGTGCCTCGTCGAGGTCGGAACCACCAACCGCACGCACCTCGCGGATTACGCCGGCGCGATCACCGAGGCGACGGCCGTCATCCTGCGGGTCCACCCCTCGAACTTCCGCGTCGTCGGGTTCACCAGCGAGGTGTCGCTCGCGGACCTGGTGGCGCTGGCCCGCGCGCGCGGCCTGGTGCTGTTCGACGACCTCGGGGCGGGGGCGCTCGTGGACCTTGCGCGGTTCGGCCTGCCGCACGAGCCGACGATCCAGGAATCCATCGCCGCCGGCGCCGACGTCGTCATCTCGAGCGCCGATAAACTCATCGGCGCGGGACAGGGCGGCATCATCCTGGGGCGCAAGAGCCTCGTCGAACGCATCCGCCAGCATCCGCTCGCCCGCGCGTTCCGCGTCGACAAGACGTGCCTGATGGCGCTGGAGCGGACGCTGCACCTCTTCCGCGACCCGGACCGCCTCGCGCGCGAGCATCCGCTTTACCGCGCGCTGGCGACGCCGCTCGAAGCGCTCGAGGCGTGTGCCCGCGCGCTCGCGGCGGCCGTCGCGCGGTCGGCGCC
>JBAUDW010000117.1:0-1792 GCA_049678285.1 Phycisphaerae bacterium | reverse complement strand
CTGGAGCACGAGGTCCACCAACGCCGCGTCCGCCTCGGGGTCGAGGCCTGAAACCTCGCGCAGCACCGCCTCCGGTCCCCGCGCCTCGAGCAGCCGATGGAACTCCTCGTCGCGCGGGAGCATCCGGGCGTCGGGCCCGACGGCCTTGAAGCGCAGAGCGGCGGCGACGGCCCGGGCGATGTGCTCCGGCCTGCCGCCGTGCGCCTCCACCAGGCGCATCGCTCCCATCAGCCGGTCGTCCGGTCCGAGTTTCCGCCAGAGGTCTGCCCCGACCCGATAAACCGTGTCGCCGAGGAGACGGTTCGCGAACCGCCGCAGGAGGTCGTCGGCGTGGGCCGCCAGGTCCGCCTCCGTGAACTCGCCGGGGTACTCGCGCGCGAGCGCCCAGGCCGACTCGCCCATCGCGGCGCGCGTCTCGGCGCGGATGCGCTCTTCCGCGACGCACTCCCAGATGGTTTCCTTCCCCGCGAGGTTGCCGTGATACGCCGCCGCCGCGTGGCCCAGGTTGTGAATGAACAGTTTGCGGTCCACGTAGGCGGGGAAGTTCGATTTCAGCACGAGACCCTCGACCGCGGGCCGTTCGCCTCGAATCCCCTGTCGGTCGGCGATGATCTGGTTGTAAGCCTCCTCCCAGACCTCCAGGGGGTTATGTTGGCTGACCTCCGGCGGCATGATCGGCACCATCTTGCCGATGCTGGTTTCCACCAGGCCGACGAGGCGCTCGAAATCGAAGCCGGCCGGGAGCAGAGGCTCCAGCCCTTCCCGCACCAACCGCGCCGCGTGCCGGAGGTTCTCGCACAGAATAATGGACACCGGCCGACTGCGCCGCCGCAGGCCCCGTGAAAGAACGGGAAACAGCGCCGGCAGCGCCGCGGCGCCGACGGCCGTACTGACAAGGTCGGCCTCGGCGACGGCGGCCGAGACCGCCTCGGTGTCCGAGGCCGCCAGGCCCCGGACGTTGCGGACGCGGATTTCCGCCGGCGCCCCCGGAGGCAAGGTGTCCTTGACGCGGATGAGGTACTCGCCGCGCGCGTTGAGGGCCTCAATGAGACGCGCCTCCGCATCAACAAAGAGGACCTCGTAGCCGGCCCGGGAGAACAGGGCGCCCACCAGCGACCGGCCGATCCGCCCCGCGCCGAAATGCAGGAGCGTCTTCACTCGCGCTCGACCTCCGGGAGACGCCGGATCCGCGGGTCGGCGAAGACGTCGCTCTCGTCGCGGACCTGCTCGGCGGTAAGCATGGCACGACCCCTTTCCCGTCGGCGTCTCTCTTACGCCGAACGCCCCGCCCTGTCAAGCCGCCGCGCGCAGCGAAAAAAAACGCGGCCGCCGGCTGGCGGCCGCGGAAATCGGCTGGTGCGCCACCAAGGACTCGAACCTTGGACCCGCTGATTAAGAGTCAGCTGCTCTACCAACTGAGCTAGTGGCGCTTCTCCGGACGCATTCTACCGAACGAGGCGCCCCTGTCAAGGTCGAGACCGCGAGAACGCGCCACGCCGACTTGCGCAACAGCGCCGCTCGCCGGCCCGCCTGCGCCGAGGCTGCGGCGGACAGGCCGCACCCGCCGCAAAACCGAGGCCGCCGCGCGCGTCGCGGCACTGAAGCGGCGCGCTTGATGTCGTCTAAGCCCCGTAGGGGCGGCGTGTTTTCTAGCCACGGGCGCAAGAACTTTTTGCATCTACGCGGCGGAGGTGGCATGGGCATTTCTCCACGCATGGTAGAAGATCATCTTCCCGCGGCCCCAGAGGGCGACGCGGAAGTGGGTCCGGACCCAGCCCGGCAGCGGCTTCAG
>JBAUDW010000116.1:0-4906 GCA_049678285.1 Phycisphaerae bacterium | reverse complement strand
AACCGCCCCCTGAACCGCCCGCCGAGCCCGCGCCGGCCCCGCCGCCGGAACCGGCGCCGGAGCCCGAGGCCGGTGCTGCCGGAGCGTGGATCTTCGACGACGCGGAAAACCCCGCCCGCTGCGCTTCACTCTGGGGCGATGCAGCCGCCTACGTCCAGGACGACGGCGCCACCGTCGTCCGCGTCAACTTCGCCGCCGCCGCTGAGGAGGACTGGGGCGAGTACGGCAAGCAGCGGGTCGTCTTCACCCGGCCGCTGCAGAAAAACTACGACCTTCGGCCGTACCGGTATTTGGCCCTTCACATGAAGGCCGACCGCGAGATGGAAGTGGTGCTGACGCTCGTGACGCTGCCGGACCCGGCCGGCCCGCGCGACCAGCCGCACTTCGGCTTCACCGCCTACCTCCATCCGCCGGCGGGCGAGTGGAAGACCTTCACGCTGGACTTAGGGCGCCTGGAACTCACGGTCGAGGGCGAGGGGGCCTACGAGAAGGCGGGCAGCCCGCCGAGGCCGAACGACCTCTCGATGCTGAGGTTCGTCACGAACACGAAGAACGCGGGCGCCGCGGTCCTCGTGGACGATGTGACGTTCTACCGCGACCTGCCCGACGCGCTCCGCGGCACCGTCCTCGAGCCCTAGCGCGCCGAGGCCTGCTGAATCTTCGCCCAGGTGTCCTTGAGGGTCACGGTGCGGTTGAAGACGAGCCGGCCGGCCGACGAATCCGGATCCACGCAAAAATATCCCAGCCGCTCAAACTGGAACCGGTCGCCCGGCTCGGCGGCGGCAAGCGACGGCTCGACCTTCGCATCCGCAATCACCTCCAGCGAGTTCGGGTTCAGGCCGGCCTTCCAGTCCTCGCCCTCGGGCGCGTCGTCCGGGTCCTCTTTGGTGAAGAGGTAGTCGTAGAGGCGGACCTCGGCCTCGCGCGCGTGCGCGGCCGAGACCCAGTGCAGGGTCGCCTTCACCTTGCGTCCGTCGGGCGCGTCGCCGCCGCGCGTCGCCGGATCGAAAGTGCATCGCAGCGCGACGACCTCGCCGGTCTTCGGGTCCTTTTCGACACCGGTGCACGTGATGAAGTAGGCGTACCGCAGTCGCACCTCTCGCCCCGGAGCGAGGCGGAAGAACTTCGGGGGCGGCTGCTCGGAAAAATCGTCGCGCTCGATCCAGAGTTCGCGCCCGAACGGCACGTTGCGCGTCCCGGCGCCGGCGTCCTCGGGGTTGTTGACTGCCTCGAGTTCCTCGCTCTTCCCTTCCGGGTAATTCTCGATGACGACCTTCAGCGGCCTCAGGACCGCCATCACGCGGGGGCTTCGGCGGTTCAAGTCCTCGCGCAGGCAGTGTTCCAGCAGGCGAATGTCCACGCGGCTATCGAACTTCGCGACGCCGACGCGCGCAAGGAAGTTGCGAATCGCCTCCGGCGTGCAGCCGCGGCGCCGCAGGCCCGAAAGCGTCGGCATCCGCGGGTCGTCCCATCCGCCGACGAGCCCCTCGTCCACGAGTTCCAGAAGCCGACGCTTCGACATCACCGTATGCGTCAACTCCAGCCGCGCAAACTCGATCTGCTGCGGATGGTGGACGCCCAGCGCCTCGAGGAACCAGTCGTACAGCGGCCGATGGTTCTCGAACTCCAGCGTGCACAGCGAGTGCGTGATCCCCTCGATCGAGTCCTCCAGTCCGTGGGCCCAGTCGTACGTCGGATAGATGCACCATGCGTCGCCCGTGCGGTGATGCGCGGCGCGGAGGATGCGGACCATCACGGGGTCGCGGAGGTTCAAGTTCGGCGAGGCCATGTCGATCTTCGCGCGCAAGGTCCGCGAGCCGTCCGGAAACTCGCCCGCGCGCATCCGGCGCAGCAGGTCGAGGTTCTCTTCGACGCTCCGGCCGCGGTGCGGGCTCTCGCGCCCGGGGCGCGTCAGCGTCCCGCGCGTGGCGGTCACCTCCTGGGCCGAGAGGTCGCAGACGTACGCCTTCCCCGCGCGGACGAGTTGCTCCGCGTACTCATACATCCGCTCGAAGTAGTCGGAGGCGTACGTGAGCCGGTCCCACCTCCATCCGAGCCACCGCACGTCCTCGATGATCGAGTGGACGTACTCCTCCTCTTCCTTGGTGGGGTTGGTGTCGTCGAACCGCAGGTTGCACCGGCCGCCGAACTCCTCCGCGATGCCGAAGTCGATGGAGATGGCCTTCGCGTGACCGATGTGGAGGTAGCCGTTCGGCTCCGGGGGAAATCGGGTACGGACCTTGCCGTCCCATTTTTCCTCGGCGACATCGCGCGCGACGGCGTCGCGGATAAAATCGCTCGGCATCTCGTTGTTCGTGCCCATCGGTACGGCCTTTCCTGCTGCGTTCCAGGCCTCATAAACTGCCAGAAACGCACCCGTTTGTCCAGTGTGGAGGGCAGGAAAAAGATGGGGGCCCGTGCCGACCTAGGTCTCGGAATTTTCGAATAAATCGGCCGGCCATACGTTATACTTATCTGGTTGGGCCGCTCTGCGGCCGGAAGGGGGGCCATATCATGCCGAAACGTACGGATGCCAACCGAATCGCCCAGGCTCTACTCTCGCTGAACCGGAAGATTGCGCCGGCCAAGCCGCCCGCCGACCCGATCACCGCGCCCGGCGACCGGCCGTGCCCCGTCTGCGGCGAGGTGATGATCATGACCAGCCGCCACGGCGTGCCGATCGACTTCTGTCCGGGCCACGGCCTGTGGCTGGACCAGGGGAAACTGGACCTTCTCCTGTCGCTGGTGCGGTCGGGCGCCCGCCGGCCGAGCATGACCACCTCGGTCCGCGCGAAGCGCGGCCCGCCGCATCCCAACGCGCCCTGGATAAGCCTGTAGTACTAGCCGCGGTGCTTCCCATCAGGTTTCACCTTGTCACCCCGAGTCCCGGCGCGCCGGGATCGAGGCTTGCCCGCCTGTGGCGGGGGTCTCGCCGTGCGCCTTCAGGTTGTCATTCCGACCGAGTCCCGATGCAATCGGGACGAGCGGAGGAATCTCGCCGTGGAATTCTTGTAGTCCTTTGTTCCTTCGGCTATCCTCCATCTCCTTCTGCGGAGTGCCCGATGGCCAACTACTTCGTCTACATCCCCGCCAGCCGAACGGCAACAAAGCACGGCGAGACCCCTCCGCTCCCTTCGGTCGGTCGGGGCGACAAGATTTAAGGAAGCGCGGCGACGGCGGAATCCAGCCGTGCGAGGCATTCCTCACGGCCCAGGATTTCCATCGTCTCGAATAACGGCGTGGAGACCTTGCGGCACGTCACCGCGACGCGGAGGGACATGAAGAGGTCGGCGGGTTTCCAGGCCAACTCATCCGCCAGGACACGGGCCAACTCTTCCAGGGCTTTCGCTTCCCACGCAGGCCCGTCGGCCTCGTCCGCTTTGCGAGATCTCGCCGCAGGCGGACCGACCGCCGAGGCGGGCGCGGCGGCGAGGGCCGAGCGCACACGCTCGAGGGCGGCGAGGGTCTCGGCGGGAGTCTTAAGGCGCTCCCCTTTCTTCGCGGGAACGAGGTCGGCCGGGTCGTACGGCAATCGCTCGGCGAAGAAGGCCGTCGCGTCGGCGAACTCGTTCAAGCGCCGCAGGCGTTCCTGCATCAGGCGGACGATCTCGCGGAACTTTTCGGCGTCGAACTTTTCGAGGATCGCCTTCGGCACGAACCCTTCGGCCTTCAACCGCGCGGCAAGACCGTCGAGCGGGAGGCGGCGAATCCATTCGCCGTTCAGCCACTCGAACTTCTCCATGTCGAACACGGGGCCGGTCGTCGTCACGCGCGCCAGTGAGAAGTCTTTCAGGAACTCGTCGCGCGAAAACACCTCGCGGCCGTCCGGCATCGAGTGGCCGAGCATCCCCAGGAAGTTCGTCACGGCCTCCGGCAAATAGCCTTGCTCGCGGTACCAGAGGACGTTCGTCGGGTTCTTGCGCTTCGAGAGTTTCGAGCGGTCGGGGTTGCGGATGAGCGGCAGGTGGAAGAACTGCGGCGGCGTCCAGCCGAGCGCCTCGTAGAGCAAGATATGTTTGGGCGTCGAGATGATCCATTCCTCGGCGCGGACGATGTGGGTGATGCGCATCGCGTGGTCGTCGACGACGCTCGCCAGGTGGTAGGTCGGGTAGCCGTCGCTCTTGAAGAGGACCTGGTCGTCGATAGTCTCGTTGCGGACGGTGATGGGGCCGCGCACCCCATCCTCGAATCGCGTCTCGCCCTCCAGGGGCGCCGCCAGGCGGACGGTCGAGGGTTCACCGGCGGCGAGTTTCTTCCGGACGTCCTCGGGCGCAAGGTCGCGGCAGAGGCGATCGTAGCCCGTTTCGCCGCCCGCCTTCTGGCGCTGCTTACGGACCTCGGCCAGACGCTCGGGCGTGCAGAAGCATCGGTACGCGTGGCCGGTCGAGAGGAGCCGGGCGACCTCGCCCTGGTAAATCTCGAGGCGTTCGCTCTGGCGGTACGGGCCGACCGGGCCGCCCACGTCGGGCCCCTCGTCGTGGTCGAGGCCGAGCCAGGAGAGCGCGCCCAAGAACATTTGCTCGGCCCCTTCGACGAATCGTGAGCGGTCGGTGTCCTCAATGCGCACCAGGAATTGCCCGCCCGTCTGGCGTGCGAGGGCCCAGTTGACGAGCGCGACGTACATGTTGCCGATGTGCGGCTCGCCGGTCGGGCTGGGGGCGATGCGCGTGCGGACGTTGTTTTGCGTTTTGGTCATGGGTGAAGGTGTTTTTCAACGCAGAGAACGCAGAGGTCGCAGAGAAGGCTTTTTTCTTTCCTTCAGATGCGGCTTTTCTCTGCGTTCTCTGCGCCCTCTGCGTTGAGAATCACGTTTATTCCGTGTCGGCGCCGGGGACGACGGGCACCGATGGTTCCTCGGGCGGCTCCGGCGGCTCGACCGGCGGGGGCATCTCGGGCGGCGCCGGGG
>JBAUDW010000115.1:0-10198 GCA_049678285.1 Phycisphaerae bacterium | reverse complement strand
GGCGTAGTCCGCGAGCGGCGCCAGGCCGCGTTCGGCGGCGACGGTGGCGGCGGTCCGTCGGCCGGGTTTCGTCAACTCCAGCAGGTCCCGCAGCGGTTCGGCCTCGGTCGCCCCGTCGAGGGCCTGCGTCCACTCGTCCGTCAGGAGGCCGGCGCGTTTGGCTTCGCGGCGGACGCGCTCGCGCAGATCCTCGAAGGCCCGCAGTTCCTCGCGTGCGGTCGCGAGGCGCCGCAGCCTCGGTTCGTCGAGGCCGCCCGTCGCGGACTTACGATAATGGGCGATAAAGGTCGGGTTCAGACGGTCGTCGAGGAGTCTGGACGCAGCCTCGGCCTGCTCGCGTTTGATTCCGAGCCGGTCCGCCAGCGCCTGAAACGTGTCACCCGGCATGTCGGGGGCAGCCTTTTTCTGCACGGAGCGCCTTCTTCCGCGTGATTCCGATTCGGGCAGTATAAGCGCTCCGGCCGGCGTGACGCAAAATCTTTTTTCCGCCTCACGGCACTGATTGCGGACCGCAGGGGGCGGCCTTATAATGGGGTTGTTCCTCGGGCCGGGTACGTCGGTTTCTCGCGGAGCGACCAATCCGCCGCGACGCCGGCTCCGGAGACCCTTCCTATGGGGGCTGGCAGCGAGCGCGGTCTGGTCATCGTATTCACCGGCGACGGCAAGGGCAAGACCTGCGCCGCCCTCGGCCAGGCCGTGCGGGCCGTCGGCCGCGGCCTGAGGGTCCTGGTGGTCCAGTTTCTGAAGGCGTGCGCGTCGGGCGAACACAAGGCCGCGCGTCGGCTCGCGCCGGACCTCGAGATCCGCGTCATGGGGCGGGGGTTCGTCCCGCCGCCGGAGGACCCGGCGTTCGAAGAGCACCGGGCCGCGGCGCGCGAGGCCCTCCAGTACGCGCGCCAGATGCTTCGCAGCGGCCAGCGCGACATGGTGGTGGCCGACGAAATCCTGACGGCCGTCGGCCTGAAGGTCCTGGCCGAAGAGGACGTCCTCGCGCTTCTGGATGCGCGCCCGCGCGGCGTGCATCTTATCCTGACCGGTCGGGGTGCGACGGAGCGCCTCGTCGCGCGGGCGGACCTGGTGACGGAGATGCGCGCGCTAAAGCATCCGCACGGCGCAGGCGCCGCCGCCGAGCCGGGCATCGAGTTTTAAGGGCGTTCTTTCGAGCGGGGGCCGGCGTGACCGAGCAACTGATTCTGGAACTCCAGGTGGTGATCGTGGCCGCATCGGTGCGGGGGCAGGGATGAAACTGAAGCGGGGCCTGGGCCTGATTCACGTCTTCTGCATCGCCTCGGGGGCGATGATCAGTTCCGGCCTTTTCATCCTGCCGGGGCTCGCCCACGCGCGGGCCGGCCCGGGCGTGGTCGTCTCCTATCTGCTGGCCGGGCTGTTGGCGGCCACGGGCCTGCTCAGCATCGCGGAGTTGACGACCGCCATGCCGAAGGCGGGCGGCGACTACTTCTTCATCACGCGCGGCATGGGGTCGGCGGTCGGCACGGTGGCGGGCCTGCTGAACTGGTCCTCCCTGTCCCTCAAGAGCGCGTTCGCGCTGGTGGGCATGGCGGCCCTGGTGCGCCTGGTCGTGCCGATCGACGCGTGGGTCGTCGGCGCCGCGCTGTGCGTCGTCTTTGTTGCCGTGAACGTGCTGGGCGTCCGGGAGGCGGCGCGGCTCCAGGTGGCGCTCGTCGCCGCGCTGTTGGGGCTGATGCTCCTGTACGTTGTGAAAGGCCTGCCGGCGGTGGATGTCCAGCATTTTGAGCCCTTCGCGCCGGAGGGCGCCCGCGCCATCTTCTCGACCGCCGGCTTCGTGTTTGTTTCCTACGGCGGGCTGCTCAAGGTGGCCAGCGTCGCCGAGGAGGTCAGGAACCCGGGCCGGGTGATCCCTCTCGGCCTGATCCTCTCGCTTCTGGTCGTCAGTGTTTTCTACACGCTGATGGTGTTTGTGACGAGCGGGGTGTTGCCGGCCGAGGAGTTGAACAATTCCCTGACGCCGATTAGCGACGGTGCGAGCGTTTTCATGGGCCAGGGCGGGCGCATCGCGCTCGGCGTGGGAGCGGCGCTGGCATTCCTGACGACGGCGAACGCGGGCATCATGGCCGCGTCGCGGTATCTGCTCGCCTTGAGCCGCGACCGCCTTCTGCCCGGCCCCTTGGGGCGAGTCGGCGAACGGTTCCGCACGCCCCACGTCGCGATTCTTGTGACCGGCGCGGTGGTGATGGCGGCTCTGTTTCTGAACCTCGACCTTCTGGTCAAGGTGGCTTCGACGGCGCTCATTCTCAGTTACATTCTCTCGAATCTTTCCATCATTGTGCTGCGCGAAAGCGGGCTGCAGAACTACCAGCCCCGCTTTCGCGCGCCGCTGTATCCTTGGATCCAGATTCTTGGCATCGTCGGATTCGCCTTCATCATCCTGGAGATGGGCGAAGGGGCCTTCCTTATCAGCGCCCTGCTTATCGCCGCCGGCTTCGCCATCTACTGGTTCTACGGCCGAGCGCGCACCGAGCGGGAGTCCGCCCTTCTGCACCTGGTGCAGCGGCTGACGGCCAAGGAACTCGTGACCGGCTCCCTCGAGGCCGAACTCAAGGAGGTCATCCGCGAGCGGGACGACATCGTCCTGGACCGCTTTGACCGCCTTATCGAGCACAGCACCGTTTTGGACCTCGAGCAAGGCATGTCGATGGAAGAATTTTTCCGGCTGGTGGCCGAGCGGCTGGCCGGGCGGCTGAAGGTCCCCGCCCCGGTGCTTCTGGAAAGGCTCCTGGCGCGGGAAAGGGAAAGCAGCACGGTCCTCAGCCCCGGCCTGGCGATTCCTCACGTCATCGTCGAAGGCGAAGGAATGTTCGAGGTTCTCCTGGCCCGCTCGCGCCAGGGGATCACGTTTGCGAAAGACGCTCAGCCGGTGCGCTCGGTTTTTGTCCTGGTCGGCACGCGGGACGAGCGCAACTTCCACTTGCGAGCCCTTTCGGCCATTGCCCAGGTCGTCCAGGAGCCCGGATTTGAAAAGAAGTGGATGGCAGCCCGGGGCGAGCAGGCCCTCCGCGACGTCGTTCTCCTGGGCGAGCGGAAGCGGGCGTAGGGCTGCTTTGTCAACTTGGCGCGCGTCGAACAATCTGGCGCGGTGGCCATTCTTGGCCACCGCGCGGTGGGCAGGAATGCCCACCGCGCTATCCGTGCATCGTGAGCCTCGCGAACTTGGCAAAGCAGCCATAGGCGTCCGGGGTGCCCCGCCTGCCTCCGGGCCGGTATAATGACAGAGGAAGGGGCGGCCATGGGCACGTTCCGCTCGTTCGATCACACCGCCGACGTGGGCCTGGAGGTCCGCGGCGAGTCGCTCGCGGATCTTCTGGAGACGGCCGCCCGCGCCGTGTTCTCGATCATGCTGGACGAGGGGCCCCACGAGGTCGCCGTCGAGGCCGACGTCGCCGCCGCCCCCGACCCCTCCCTCGGCGACGACGCGGCGGAACTCGTCGTCTGCTGGCTCCAGGAACTCCTGTACCGGTTTGAGATGGAGCATCTTGTGCCGCTGGAGTTTGACTTTGCGGAAGCGGGGCCCGCGCGGGTCCGCGCCCGCGTCGGCTTCGGGCGCTTCGACCCGAAGCGCCACCGCGCGGGAACCGAGGTCAAGGCCGTCACCTACCACGAACTGGCGGTCCGCGCGGAGCCGGGCGGAACGTGGTCCGCCCGCATGATCCTGGACGTGTGAAAGGAGCACACATGGCAGGCGAACGCCACGCCTACACGGGTCCCCTCGAACCCGCCGGCGAGTGCCGATGGCGGATCCCGAAGTCGTACAAGCGCGGCATGCGGGTGGACGGGATCATCTACGCCGATGACCGCCTCATCGAAGACATCCGCAAGGACAACGCCGCCGAGCAGGTCGCCAACGTCGCCTGCCTCCCCGGCATCCAGCGGGCCAGCCTCGCCATGCCCGACATTCACTGGGGCTACGGTTTTCCCATCGGGGGCGTGGCGGCGACGGACCCCGAGGAGGGCGGCGTGGTGTCGCCCGGCGGCGTCGGGTACGACATCAACTGCGGCGTCCGATTGCTGCGGAGCGACCTCGCGCGCGACGAGGTCGAGCCGAAGGTCAAGCAACTCGTGGACCAGATTTTCCGCGACGTGCCGTGCGGCGTCGGCATCGGTGGGGACGTCAAGTTCTCGCCCCCGGACATGCGTCGCGTCATGACCGAAGGGGCCGGTTTCATCGTCGAGCGCGGCTACGGCTGGCCGGAGGACCTGGACCACACCGAGGCGGGCGGCGCCCTCGACGGGGCCGACCCCGACGCCGTCTCCAAGCGCGCCGTCGAGCGAGGCAACGACCAGGTCGGAACCCTCGGCGCGGGGAACCACTTCCTCGAAGTCCAGGTCGTGGACGAGATCTATGACGCCAAGGCCGCCGAAGCGTTCGGCGTCGCGGCGGGCACGGTCGCGCTGCTCATCCACTCCGGCAGCCGGGGGTTCGGACACCAAATCTGCGACGACTATCTGAAGATCATGCGCGGGGCGGCCGCCAAATACGGATTCGAACTGCCGGACCCGCAACTCTGCTGCGCACCGGTCAAGAGCGACGAGGGCCGACGCTACCTCGGCGCCATGCGGGCCGCGGCCAACTACGCCTGGGCCAACCGCCAACTCCTGATGCATCTGGTGCGCGGGGCCGTGGCGAAGGTTTTCGGCTCGAAGGCGCAGGACCTCGGCCTCGGGCTCGTGTACGACGTCGCCCACAACATCGCCAAGATCGAGCCCCACATGGTGGACGGCCGCTCCAAGCCGCTCTGCGTCCATCGCAAGGGCGCGACGCGCGCCTTTCCGGCCGGCCACCCGGAGGTGCCCGCCGATTACCGCGACGTCGGCCAGCCGGTCCTCATTCCCGGCGACATGGGCCGGTACTCGTTCCTCCTGGTGGGCGAGCCGGCCGCGATGGAGGAGACGTTCGGCTCCGTATGCCACGGCGCGGGTCGGCGGATGTCGCGGCACGAGGCGGCACGGGGCGTCCGCGGCGAAGAGGTCCGCGCCCGCCTCGCCGAGCGCGGCATCGTCGCGCGGAGCCGCAGTTGGAAGGGACTCGCCGAGGAACACTCCGACGCCTACAAGGACGTGGCGGAGGTCGTCGCGGTGGTGGAGCGCGCGGGTCTGGCGCACAAAGTGTGCCGGATGCGGCCGCTCGGCGTCGTCAAGGGCTGAAATGCGGGGCGAAGAACCGGTCCGACGTAAGTAAAAATCGTGGCGCGGTCGGTCTCCGCACCGACCGCGCCGGAGGCTCCTCTTCGCGCGGCGGGTGCGGAGACCCGCCGCGCTCTTTCCGATGCCCGGCCGATCAGACCTGGAACCGCATAGGCGTGTCGCTCGCCGGAGGCTCGTGATACGGCAGCGAGAGGTCCTCGGGCTTCAGGTCCACTTGCGCCCCGCACGAGACGCAGCGGACCGTGGCCCCGGCGTGCAGTTCCTCCAGGGTGATGACCATCTCGACGTCGCAACGCGGGCAGGCGAACGGTACAAAGACATTGACGCGTCGCTGCATAACCGCCCCCCTTCACAGGACATGTTACCGGTATTATAGCGCGCCCGCCCCTCCGCCCGCCAGCGCAAAATAATTTTCGCTCTCCGCCGGATGTGGCCGGATTTTCTGGCAAACGTTAGGTCTTTGTAGCGCGGGGCTTTACGCCCCGCGCGGGCCGCTTTCGGCGGCATGGACAGCGCGGGGGATGAACCCTCGCGCTTGCTATTGTGCGGGGGGGGGCGACGTATATACTACTGATCAGGCTCATCGGGAGCCTGAACGGCCACAAGGCCGTGAACGGTTACCCTGGAATGGAGGCAGCGCAGACTTCCTGCTGGAGCTTCGCGCCTTGGGGACGGTTTCGGTTTCTGGTGCCTTGAAGGTGGACGCAGAGAGATTCAGTCTCAGGGGCGAATTGCCTTGGCGGGCTGTTCGGAGGGCTCCGCAAGGGCTTGGGGCACCTGGAATTCGCTTGTCGAAACGCCCAAGCCCGGGAGAATCGTGAACATCGCTGACGGCGGTCGTCAGCGAGCAGTCCTCTGGGGAATGTCGGATTACTCTGGGGGTGGCCCTGATGATGCTCCGGCCGTACGTTCTGCTCGTCCTTGGGTCGGGTATCGCCCTGGCCGGCGGCTGCGCGCCGGCGCTTCGGACCGATGAGTTCCTGGCAGCGGTTGCTCAGGGGGACCAGGCCGAGGCCGGTCGTCTGCTGGCCGACCAGCCGCAACTCGTGGGGGCCGCCGACGCTGCCGGCCGCACGCCCCTCCACGCGGCCGTCGCCGCCGGGCAGGCCGACATGGTCGAGGCGCTCCTTCGGCGGGGGGCCGACCCGCGCGCCAAGGATGCCGCCGGCCGCACGCCCATGCGCCTCGCGGCCGAGGGCCGCTCCGAGCCGGTCGCCACGCGGTTCCTCCTGACCATCCCCGACATCGACTTGGAGCGCGCCGTCGAGCAGGGCGACGCCGACGGCGTGGCCCTCATCGTGGCGGTCCACACGGGCTGCGGCCGGAGCGTTTTTCCCCTGAGGAACACGAAACTCCTTCAGGCGGCCGCGCGCCGCGGCCACGCCCAGGTCGTGCGCCTTCTCCTGGGGGCCGGGGCCGACGTCAAAGGCTACGAGGGTCTCTCGGCCCTCAACGCCGCCGTCACCGAGGGCCATGCCGACGCCGTCAAGGCCCTCATCGACGCAGGGACGGATGTCAATACGGTCGATGACTACAACCGCAGCGGCGCGCCCCTCCACCAGGCCGCCCGCGGGGACCACCTGGAGGTCATCGACCTCCTGGTGCGCGCGGGGGCCGACGTCAACGGCATGTCGCGCAGCCGCGGGACGCCCCTGCACGAGGCGGCCTGGTTCGGCCAGGCCGCCGCCGCGCGCAAGTTGATCGAGGCCGGGGCCAAGGTGGACCTCGCGGCGCCGTGGGGCTATCGGCCCATCCATAACGCCGCCTGGCAGGGCCACGGCGACGTGGTGCGGCTCCTGCGGATCCACGGGGCCGAGACGGACATCCTGGTTGCGGCCGCGATGGGCGAGAAGGACGAGGTCCTCCGCCGCCTGGGCCGGCCGCTGCCGGAGGCGTTCTGGGAGCACGCGCGGCCGGAGCCGCTCGTGTGGGCGGCGCGCGGCGGGCAGATGGAGGTCGCCCGGATGCTCCTCGCGCGCGGCGCCAGCGTCAACGCGTGGACTCGCTGGAACGAGACGGCCCTCCACGCCGCCGCCGAGGCCGGAAAGGCCGACATGGTGACCTTCCTGCTCCAGATGGGGACCGACGTCAATGACCAGGGCGGCGGGGGGCGGACGCCCCTGCACGAGGCGGCCCGCGAGGGGCACGTCGAGGCGGCGCGGCGACTTCTTGCGGCCGGGGCGCGAGTCGACCAGGAGAGCATGTACGAAGGTACGTCCCTGCATGTGGCGGCCCATGCCGGCAAGACCGAGATGGTGCGGCTCCTGGTCGCGGCGGGCGCCGACCTCGAGAAGGGCGACGAGTGCCGCTCGACGCCCCTCCAGAACGCCGTCCGCGGGGGCTACCTGGATACCTGCCGCTTCCTCGTGGAGAAGGGCGCGCACCTGTGGCCCGGCAACGCCGACAAAGATGCGATCCGGGTGGCCGTCGGGGAGAACCAAGCGGAGATCCTCAAATTCTTTCTGGCGTCCGGCCAACTGGGGGACCTCCGTGCGGCGAGGCTTCCGCTCGTCAGCCGCGAGCATGTGGAAGTCACTCGCGCGCTTCTGGATGCGGGCGTTCGCCTTGACCCGGCCGACAACGACTCGGTCACCATAGAGGCCGGCGAACTGGGCGACGTCGAGGTCATGAGGCGGCTCCTGGCGATGGGCCTGAGACTCCATCCCGCCGGGGACATCAAGGGCTCTACGCGCTACGGATCCGGCGGATACGGGGCGCTCCACAGCGCCATCAGCGCCGGCCGCAAGGACATGGTCCGATTCCTCCTCGCCTGCGGGGTGGACGTGAACGCCCCGGACCGCCACGACCAGACCGCCCTCTCTCGGGCCGTCACGAACTCCAATAAGCCTGCGGCCGTCCTCCTGTGCGATGCCGATGCGCGGATCGACGCGCGGCGGGGCTACGATGGCAGCACTCCCCTGATGCAGGCCGCCGGCCAAGGCGACGAGGAGATGGTGCGGCTGCTCCTCGCGCGCGGGGCCGAGGTCAACGCCGTCGACAAGCAGGGCCAGACGGCCCTCCACCGTGCCGTGCGACACTGCGACTATATGTATGGCCGCGTGCTGATTCCGTCCAGCAAGGACTCGATCCCCCGCCTCGCCGAACTTCTCGTGGCCAGGGGGGCCGACCTCAATCACCGCGACGCCGGCGGCCTGACGCCCCTCGACCAGGCCATCCTGGAGGACCGCTGGGACCTCGCGCGGTGGTTTCTCTCGAAGTGGGCGGAGCCGGACATCTTCAGCGCCGCCGCCCTCGGCCTGAGGGACCGCGTGGAATCACTCCTGGCCGGGTCGCCGGGCCTCCTTTCCGCCGCCAAGGCGCCCATCGGCCAGCCCCTCTCATGGGCGGCGCACGGGAAGCAGCAGGGCGTGGTGGAACTGCTCCTGGCGCGGGGGGCGAACGTCCACGCGCGGGCCGACACGGGGCGGTTCCGCAACCCGCCCCTCTACTGGGCGGTCCGGAGCGGCGACGCCGGCGTCGTCCGACTGCTCCTTGAGCGCGGGGCCGACCCCGGCGCCAGGACCACGCCCATGGACATCCGCGGCGGATACCCCGACGGCGACGACACGCCGCTCCACACGGCCGTCATGTTCAACCGGCTCGATGTGGCCCGGCTGCTCCTGGAGGGCCGGGCCGACCCGAGCGCCGCGGGTATCCGCGGGCGGACGCCCCTGCACGTGGCGGCCCACCTGGGCCTTCTGGACATGGCCCGCCTCCTCGTGGACTTCGGCGCGAACCCCGCCGCCCCTGCCGCCGACCGGTACTCTGCCGGCATCACGCCCATCGACTTGGCGACCATGGGCGCGGGGACCAACTGCGCGTACATGGCCGACCGCGGGCCCAATCCTGACGAGGCGGGCCGGCGCAAGGTGGCCCGGTTCCTCCTGGAGCGCCACCTGAACGCCGACACGCCCGAGGCGCGAAGGGTCAAGGGCGTCGCGCTCTGCTGGGCCGCGGGGCAGGGCGATGTGGCCCTCGTTCAGCGGCTGCTCGACGCCGGGGCCGACACTGAGGCCCGCAACGCGCGGAAACAGACGCCCCTCGTCTGCGCCATGGAACGCCGCGTCTGGGAAGAGAGCCACACCACCGACGACGGGGCGCCCCGCCGGTACCTGGCCGTCATGCGGCTCCTGCTTTCGCGCGGCGCCGCCGTGACGGCCAAGGACGGCGACGGCAACACGGCCGCATCGCTCGCCGGGTTGTTCCACGACAAGGACGTTCTGGAACTTCTCTCCGCGCCGGGTTCCCGGCCGCCGCAGGCGGGTCTTCCGGAATGAAACGGCCTGCTGCCATGCCCATTAAGGGGAAGGACCATGACAGGCGACCCTCTGTTCATAGGCCGCGGTGAGTTCCGGGGAATTCCGGTGACATTGGGAATTCCGGTGACATAGAACTTATTTCAGTTCGGGGGACGACGGATTTCGGTTTTTCGATTTCCGGCCACCCCATCCTGCTTTTCCCCCCGCCTGCCACGGCGTAGTCCCGGCGCGCCGGGACGAAGCCGGGCCGCGCCGCCTGCCGTTTGCCGTCCATTCTGCACTCCCTGGCACGGGTACGGCTCGTGCCGTGGCCGGCTGCATTTTGCACTTTCTTCCCCCCAATCCCCCTCTGCGTTCTCCCTGGCAGGGCTACGGCCCCTGCCGCCGGCCACGGCACGGCTCGTGGCCGTGCCAGGGTGGCCCGCTACGTGCTCCACATGTAAGAAAGGGGCCCTTCCCGCAGGGACCTTCGGCTGGGCTGCGTTGAAGGCTGTGCCGTTTGCCGCCGCCTTTCCCCAGTCTCCGCCTTTCTCTGCGTGCTCTGCGATCTCTGCGTTGAAGGCTGCGCAATTTCCACGCCAAAGACGCGGAAAAATAGTTATTAACATAAAGGTATGCACATGGCATGGATGGAAAGAGTGCGAAATAGGGCACAAAAACCGGTAAAAACCGCGCCAAAAACGTGAAAAAACCCCTAAAAAAGTCAAAATTTCCGCTAGCCCATCTTACCAAAGGCACCCCGTCCGCCGAAAAAACCC
>JBAUDW010000114.1:0-10984 GCA_049678285.1 Phycisphaerae bacterium | reverse complement strand
AAGCCGTCATGCAGACCATTTTCGCGTCAGGCCCTCGGCGCAAGGGATCACGCCGAATTGCCGGAACCCTCGCAACGCTCTTTTCCGCCGCCACACGAGCCGCATAAAACCTGCGAAAGGCCAGTTTTCAACATACAAGGGGGAAAGGGGTTCGCCGCACCCCGGTGCGCCGGGGTTTACCCTCACCCCGTCCCTCTCCCATCAAGGGAGAGGGAGGATGAACGGCAAGGCAAGTCGGGGCCGCTTCGTTTGCGCCCGAGGAGGACGTGGTACACGCCCATCGGCTCGGGCAGCGCCGTAAAATCCGCGAACCCCGCCGGTCGAAGCAACGCCTCCAGCCGATCCGGGCTCCGGTGGATCATCCGCAGGCCCAGCACGCGGCGGAAGAACCGGTTCGTCCCGTGGGCCTTCGACAGGCTATTGAGGACGATCCAGGAGCCCTGCGGCATGACGCCGGCCACCGTCCGGGCGATCTCGGTCACGCACGCGTCGCCCAGGTACTCGCAGATGCCGAGCATCTTGACGATGTGCGGCGGGTGGTCGAGCATGCCGGCCACGTCGCGCACGTCGCCCTGGATGAACCGGACGCATTCGCGCTGGCCGCTCTCCTCGGCCAGGCGCCGGCCGTAGTCGAACGCCCCGCTCGAAAGATCCACCAGCGTGGCGTGAGCCCGGCGGCGGGCCTCGCGCATGGCATCGTTCACGATGTGGCCCGGTCCCGCCCCGAGGCACAGGATCTCGACCGGCTCGCAGGGGGCCTCGTCGATCAGCCGCGCAATCACCCGCGCCGCCAGACGACGCCGATTGCGAAGTGCCGCCGGCATCGTGCCAAAAGTGCAGAGCAACCGGTCGGCCAGACGCCGATGACGGTCCGCGTAACTGAGGACCATGCTTTCCCAGCCGCCGGGGTCCGTCCAGGTGGCGGCCGCCAATTCGCTGCGCATCAGGTGCAGCACCAGCCGCTGGACAAAGTGCGGAAAATAGTTGGCGATGGGGTTGCCGATGCAGGCCCGGAGCAGCCGGCGAACGGGGTCCGCCCGCTCGAACTCAAGGCCCGTAATCCAGGCCTGCGGCGAGTTGTCCTGCGGCGCGGCCATACTCCTGTAAGTATAGAGACCGGCGACCGAATGTCCACCACGGCCGCGCTCACGGCTTGCCCCAGACTTTCTTGAGCATCTCGAACCCGGCCGGGTCGAACTCCTTGATCTCCGGCCGCACGAACGGGTAGAAATCGTTGGTCGAAAAGTACGCCTCCGTGAGTTCCGCGAAGTACTCCTGGTCGTTGTTGCACGCGTACGCCCGTTTCTTGATGCCCGTGTAGAAGAGGACCGACTCGTACGACTTCGATTCCATGGCCGCCTGGTACGCCGCCTTGATGTCGGGGTTATCGTACCCCAAGACCTGGTGATGATACGCGTGCGCCAGTTCGTGAAGGACCATGGCCCGCTGGTGGTGCGTCCAGTCGAAGAAGGTGACAGGGTTGCCCAGTTCGACCGTCCCGGCCTTCTCGGGGTTGAAACCGTGCTCCTCCAGCCACTTGCGCGAGGGGTGGTAGCACATGCACTCGACCTTGGGGTTGTCGGCCTCGACCCAGATGGGAACGGCATGAAGTTTATCGAGCGCGGGCCGGGGGACCATGCGGTTGATGTCGTAGAGGTGCACGCCGAGGAGTTTGAGGGTCTCGTCGCCTAGGTCCTTCTTCTCGCCCTCGAGGAGGCGGTTGTGGACGTAAACCTTCCAGCCCTCGATTTCGCGGATGGTGTAGGCGGAGGTGGGCTCGTAGGCGAAAGGTGCCGGCGCGGCGGGGGCCTTGTCGTCCGGCGCCGAATTCGGCGCCTCGGCGGCCAAGCCCGCCGTCCAAAGAACGAGCGCGCCGGCCCCGGACTTCCAACCGATGGCCGCAAGCGATACGAGCGACAGCGCGACAATCACCGGCGGAAGGCGCGCCGCGCAATCGCGGCGGCTGAATGGTTCGACCTTCGACCCTCCATATCGCCCCTTACTTTGCCACGATGTTCACCAGGCGCCCGGGAACGACGATCACTTTCCGCACCGCCGCGCCGCCGAGGACTTCCTTGACGCGCTCGCTCCCGAGCGCCGCCTCGCGCACCGCCTCTTCCGACGCATCGGCCGGGACGGTGATGCGGGCGCGCAACTTCCCGTTCACCTGGATCGGGATCTCGAGCGTCTCTTCCGCACACGCCGCCTCGTCGTACTGCGGCCACCCGGCCGCCAGGACCGACGGCTCGTGCCCCAGCGCCGTCCAGAGTTCCTCCGTGACGTGCGGCACTAGCGGGTGCAGGAGCCGCACCATCGCCTCCAGCGCGAGCCGCGCAACCGCCGGCGTCCGCCCGAGCGCCTCGCCCGCGGCGGCGACCGCATTCGAGAGTTCCATCACCGCCGCGATCGCCGTGTTGAATTGCCACGACTGTTCGATGTCCTCGGTCACTTTGCGGATCGTCTGGTGCGTTTTCCGCCAGACGGCCTTGGCCCCGGGGGCGAGGTCGCGCCCGTCGCCCGCGTACGGTTCCGCGCCCGCGACGGCCGCCTGATACTCGCCCGCGTGCCGCCATACACGCTCGAGGAACCGCCGCGACCCGACCACCGCGTCGTCCTGCCACTCCGCGTCCTTCTGCGGCGGGCCGACAAAAAGCGTATAGAGCCGCTGCGTGTCCGCCCCGTATTCGTTGATGACCGCGTCGGGGCTGACGACGTTGCCCTTGGACTTCGACATCTTCTCCAACTTCCCCGTCCGCGGCGATTGCTTGCAGATCATCCCCTGGGTAAAGAGCGCGGCAAAGGGCTCGCGGAATCCCACGTGCCCCGCATCATATAGAACCTTGCAGATAAACCGCGTGTAGAGGAGATGCAGCACCGCGTGCTCGACGCCGCCGATGTACTGGTCCACCGGCATCCAGTAATCCACCTTCGCCCGGTCGAAGGGCTTCGCGTTGCCCGACGCCTTGCGCTCGGCGTCGGTCATCGTGTACCGCAGGAAATACCAGCACGAGCAGAGCCATTGCGCCAGCGTGTCGGTCTCCCGCCGGGCCGCCCCGCCGCACTTCGGACACTGCGTCTCAACCCACTTTTTGACCTTCGCCAGGGGGCTTTCGCCTCGCGGCGGAAACTCGACCTCCGTCTCGTCGGGCAATTCGACCGGCAACGCTTCGACCGGCACCGGAACCTCGCCGCATTTGGCGCAGTAAATGATCGGAATCGGCGCGCCCCAGTACCGCTGCCGGCTGATGAGCCAGTCCCGGATCCGGTAGTTCACCGTCCCCCGGCCCATCTCGTGCTTCTCGAGGTGGCGGATGACCTGCGGGATGCCGGTCGGCGTCGGCGTGCCGCTCATCGCCCCGGAGTTGACCATCGTCCCCGGGCCGACATACGCTTCGGTCAGGTCTTCGGCGCGGAGAGTCGCGCCGGCGCGGGGAGACTGACCCGCCGCTTCCGCGGCGGGCTCGGACGGCTGGATGACCACGCGAATCGCCAGGCCGTACTTCTTTGCGAACTCAAAATCCCGCTGGTCGTGGGCCGGCACCGCCATCACCGCCCCTGTTCCGTACTCCATGAGGGCGTAGTTGGCCACCCAGAGCGGCACCCGCTCGCCGTTCACCGGATTCACGCAATACGCGCCCGTCCAGACGCCTTCCTTCTCCACCGCCGCATCGCTCCGCGCCGCCGTCCCCTGACGCCGCGCACGCTCTGAGAACGCCAGCACTTCCTTCTCGCGCTCCGAACCCGCCACCAGTTTCGCGATCAGCGGATGCTCCGGCGCGAGGCTCATGAACGTCACGCCCCAGAGCGTGTCCGGACGCGTCGTGAAGATCGGCAGCCCCGGCGCGCCGGGGTCCTCCAGGCGGAAGTCCACGCGCGCCCCTTCGGAGCGCCCGATCCAGTTCGTCTGCATCGTCCGGACCGTCTCCGGCCACTTCTCCAGGAGCGCCAGGTCCTCCAGCAGCCGCTGGGCGTACTCCGTGATGCGGAAGAACCACTGCGGCAAATCCTTGAGCGTCGCCTCCGCCCCGCACCGCTCGCATCGCCCGTCCACCACTTCCTCGTTCGCAAGGCCCGTCTGGCAACTCGGGCACCAGTTCACCGGCGCCTGTTTGCGGTACGCCAGGCCCCGCTCGTACAGCACCAGGAAAATCCACTGCGTCCACTTGTAGTAGTCCGGGGCGCTCGTCGTTACCTCGCGCCGCCAGTCGTACCCGACGCCCCAGCGACGGAACTGTTGCTTCATATAGGCGATGTTTTGGTCCACCCACGTCTTGGGCAGAACCTTGGCCTTGATCGCCGCGTTCTCGGCCGGCAGCCCGAACGCGTCCCACCCCATGGGGCTTAAGACCTCGCATCCGCGCATCATCTTGTAGCGCGACACGACGTCGCCGATGATGTAGTTCCGCCCGTGCCCCACGTGCAGCATCCCGGACGGATAGGGGAACATCGTCAGGCAGTAGAACTTCTCCGCGCGCGGGGCCCGCCCGTCCGTCTGGAACGTCGCGTGCTCGTCCCACCACGCCTGCCACTTCGCCTCGATTCGCTTCGGGTCGTACGCGTCCATGCTCTTCCTCGCTGGCCTCCTTCTTTAAGCTACTAACAATATGATAGTGGCTGGGTGGCACTGGCGGCTTGTCCGCCAGTGCACGGGCAGACAAGCTGCCCGTGCCACCCGTTCTGTTAAAGGCTTTTTGTCAGGCCGCTACTTTAACCGCAAAGCCCGTGGAGTGCGTAGAGAAAATGCGGGCGAAAGGGGATAGCGGCCGCGGCCTCGCCCGTCAACCCAAAACGCACGGCGGCCCCGCCAAAACAATCGCGGCGGGTGCGGAAACCCGCCGCGCTCACTCGCGCCATGCTGTTTTACGCCGTGCCGTTTGCCGTTCGCCGTTTACTCCGCATTCCGCACTCCGCAATCCGCATTGTCATTGAATCGCCATCACCAGCCGCGCCACCGCCCGATGCCCCTGGGGCGTCTGGTTGACGATGAGTTTCCCTTCGAGGTACTGGATCGTCGCCGGTCCGCCCTCATCGTCCCACAGCGCGATCCGCCGATCGTTGGAGTTCCGCACGTGCCGCTTCACCAGGTCCACGATCCGTTCCGGCGTCGCCTGGCTCTCATCCTCCGGCTCCTCGGGCTGGTTGCCGAAGATGTTCGTCCTCCCGCTCCCTTGCGATTGCGACGTGATGTCCCCGATCTCGAACCGCGGGCCCACAAAGTTCGGCACGACCGTCACCGCATCGCGCACGCTATAGACCACCGTCTTCAGCGGCAGCCACGATTTTTCCGGCGTCGTCACGAACACGTACCCCGCCTCCACGCGGTACCCGCACTCGCGCGGCAAGAGGAGGTAAATCGCGTCCTCGTACCGCATCCCGCTCAGGTGTATCGTCACGGGGTGCGCCGATAGGTCGATCCCCGCCTCCTGGAGCGCCTTGTCGAAGACGACGGCGAACCCGCCCGCCTCGGCCAGCATCTGGAGGACTTGCGAGAGTGGCGTCGCGCCGAACTCAAAGGTCCCCGACGGCCGGTTGAGCGCGCGCCGCGTCCGCGCCGTCTCCTGTGCCCGCTTAATCGCCTCCTCGCGCGCCTTGCGCTTCGCCTCCGCGTCGTCCGCCTTCTTTGGCGTCCCCGTCTCGCCCTTGTCGCTCGCCGCCGGCTCCGCCGTCACCGTCTCCGCGACCGCCTTGATCTTCTCCGCGTTATCCTTCTTATCGCCGCCCGAAGTTTCTTGCGCGAGTCCGGCTTGCCCCGCCGCCAGGAGGAGCGCAAACGTCAGCCCGACCGCCGCCGCCCGTTTCATGGCCGCCCCCTTTTCCGTTCCTCTTCCTATCTCTTATACGATTTTTGCAGAGGAGTTCCCGCAGATTCGTCCCGAAAGACCGGGACTCATCTGCGGGCGTTAACGACACACGGCGCGCGCGGCCGTCGCCCGCCCAGGGAGGCCTTGTACGCGGTGACGAGGCGATGGGCGGCGCGGATGGGTTCCGCCAGGCGGAACCGGGGCGACGCGGCCAGAACCCATCGCTCCGCGCTCGCCAGGTCGATTCGATAGCCGACGCTCACGAAAACGGGGTTGACGCCCGTCCGCGTCCTCAGGACCGTTCCGATCCGTTCCCGGCTGTCCATAAGCGGCGCCCGCCCGCCGCGACGGCGCCCCGGCTCTCGCGGGACGGTGCCGACGAGGAGGCTCTTGGCGCAGCCGACCGTTGGCAGGCCGAGGGCGAGGCCGACGTGGGACGCCAGACCCAGCCGCCGCGGATGCGCCCGGCCCTGTCCGTCGCAAATCACGAGATCCGGCCGCGTCTTCAGTTGCCGGAACGCTTCCAGGACGACCGGGGCCTCGCGGAAACTCAAGAAGCCCGGGACGTAAGGCCAGCGGGCGCGCATCTTGGCGCGGGAGATTTCGAGGATTTTCAGCGTCGCGAGGCGCATGACGACGACTACGGCCGCGATGAGTTCGTCCTTTCGGCCGGCCGAGACGTCGGCCCCGGCGACCGTCTCAACCTTTCGCAGCGGCGGGCCCTGGCGGACGCGGGCGGCGAGACGGCGCTGGACGGCGACCGCTTCGTCATAGGTCAAGTCCCAGCGATGGAACTGGCGGACCTTCACGGCATCTCCTTGGCCTCGGGGAGCGATTCGGTGTTCAGGGGTTCGGCATCGGTCGGGGCGGGCGGCGGGCCGGGCAGGGCGTCGCGGACTTTCTTGAGGACCACATCGTCCCAGTACACGACGCCTTCGGGCCAGTAGGCGTAGAGGTCCACCCGGAGGAAGGTCGGGGCGTGTTCGGGGCGCGTGGCGGAGGGGACGAAGTCGGCCTCGACGGTGTGCCATTGGCCGGGCCCGCCCGACGGATGGACCTGCCGGCGATAGGTCTCGCGGCGCTGGGCCGGCTGGCCGTCCTGTGCCTCGAACGGGCGGTAGCCCTTGAGGAAGATTTTGACGGTGGGTCCGAGGGTCTTGTAACGGCACGAGAAGCGATAGACGACGCCCGGCTCGATGGGGATATAGTCGCTGTAGAAGTCGAGGCCGTAGGACCCGGCGGTTGCGGCGCTCATGCGGTACAGGAGGACCTTGCCCGGGCCGTCGGGGTTTGAGGTCCAGGCCATTTCCTTTTCGACGGGTTGCCAGTCGGCGGGTCCGTCGCCGGAGGCGTTCGCCTGCTCGAAACCGGAATTGCGGACGAGGTTGGGCCCTTCCTGCCATCGGCGCTGGATGTCGGGGTCGCCGCGGAGTTCGCGCCACGGGTCCGGCGGAATCGGGATGCCGAGGATGTCGTACACCGCCTTGGCGACCTCGAGGGGGATGACCTGGTGGTAGGCGCAGGCGAGTACCTTGTCGGCGGTGCGGGCGTCGGCCGGTCGGTCGGGATAGACGACGCGGAGGCGGATCTCGTACGGGCCCGTGCCCGCGACGTGGCCGACGACGGCGACGTCGGCTCCGAAGCGGTCGCGCGCGAGTTGGGCGAGGCGTTCGGGGGGCGTGTCGAGGCAGACGGTTTCGCCGGCGAGCGCCTCGGCGACGCTCGAAGGGTCGTAGACGACGGCTCCGAGGCGCCGGGCCTTGGCGCGGAGCATCAGGCGGACCTGGTCGCCGAGGCCTTTCTCGTCGCTCGTGATGGGGAAGACCAGAAAGGCGGGCGATTCGGGGCCGGGCGCGCCGGGATCGGCGGCAGGCTCCGCGCCCCAAAGTGCGGCGGCGAAGACGGCGCACGCGGCGAGGCACATGGGAGCCGATAGCAGGCGTCGCACGGCGTTTGCCCTCCCCGTCACTTCTGATCGGCGGCCGGCGGTTCGATGAAGTGGATGCTCGCGCGGATGGTCCCGAGGTCTTTGGGTCCCGGCGCGCCGGGATCGCCGGCGCGGGCGATGAGCACCAGTTCGAGCACCTGGGAGCCGAGGGGCACGTAGATGGCGCGGCAGTGGGCGGGTCGGCCGGCGAGCAGGTTGCCGGCGTACTTCAGTTCGAGGGCGTCGCGTCCGCCGAGCGTCGCCGGCTGGGCCTGGGGCTTTTCGATTTTGAGGTTTTCGGCGGCGAGGCGGGCGCGTTCGGCGACGAAGTCGGCGAGGGGCTGGTCTTTGGGGGCGGAGAGCATGCGGAGGATGGCGACGGCGGCGCGGTCCTCGCGCGCGAGTTCCAGCGTCGTCGCGGGGCCGTCGAGGTGCCTGGGGATCTTCCAGCGCTCGTCGGGTCGGTCCATCTCGATGCCGTAGTAAGGGATGCGGAGACGATTGCCGCTGGTGAAGATCGGGAGGCGTCCTTCGGGCGGGGCGAGGCGGAGGGAGGTGAGGATGGCGTCGGCCAAGGCGCGTTTTTTATCGAGCGGCTGGTCGGCGAGGGCCGTCACAAGGTAGGCGAATCCTTCGCCGACGAGGAAGACGTTGCGGAAGTGCAGCCGCGCGCATCCGAGGCGTGCGGTTCCTTCGATGAGGCGTGCGGGCCGGTCGCCGAGCGTGGTTTCGTGCGGCGGCTCCGCCTCGACGGAATCGTAGCGTGCGGCCCATTGCTGGTGGACGACTTGGGCTAACTGGAGGAGTTCGTCGGCGTCAGTGCCGGCGGTGGCGAGACGGGGATCGACGGCCGGCCGGACGGTGACCGACGCGCCGTCCGTAAGGTCCTCGACGCGGATGGTGTCGGTGCCGGGGACGATGAAGGCGACGAAGGGGTAGGGCGGCACGCGGAGCGAGTAGCCGAGGCGGTCGTTCTTGTAGCGGTCGGCCTCGAGTCCGGGGATGGCCGGTCCGCGCGGACCGTCGGCGACCACGTCCAGGCGTCGGGCCTCGGAGAAACCGGCGGCCTCGGCGACGATTGGCGCGGACTGCCAGACGCTGCGGAGCGTGTGGCCGCGGTTGTCGAGGAGGTGGGCGACGATTTCCTGGCCGATGGCGGTGACGATGGCGGTTCCGCTGAGGGTCTCCCCCGGTCCGGTGGGAACGGTGTGCGGGCCGACGATGCGGACGACGCAGGGGTCGGGGAGAACGGCGCCGAGGCTTTCGTCAATGACGAGCCAGCGAGCGGCGCCTCCGGGACCGGCGGCGCCGAAGAAGGAGGCGAGGAGAGCCCAGGAGCGGAGGGTGAGGCCTTTTTCGAGGGGGACCTCGGCGGAGACGGTGTCGGCGCCGACGGTGCGCTCGAGGAGGAAGGAGTTGCCTCGGCGTCGGCCGGCGACGTGCCAGGCGCGGGAGCCGACGGCGACGCTCGAGTCGAGGGTGCGCGGGGAGCCGTCGGGGTCGACGTCGGCCTGGACGATCTTAAAGGACCTTGCGTCGGGGGCGGAGGCGCGGAGTTTGAGGAACGTTTCGTCGCGGAACCGGTAGCCGCCGTCCGCCAGGCGCTGGACGTTCATCGTGTGGTAACCGACTTTCCTGCCGTCGACGTAGAGGGCGTGCCATTCGCTGAAGAGGCGCTCGGCGGGCGGTGCGTCGGCTTTCGTGGCGGATTCGAAAGGGATGGGGGTTTCATCGGCGCGCGCGGGGGCCCCGGCGAGAGCGGCAGAAAAGAGCAGAAGCAGTGCAGCCTGTCGCATGACCGAGCCTCGGCGCGTCCGCGGAAGCGTGTGCCGTTAGATTAGGCCTCGTGAGCGTGGGAAGTCAACGCGATTTGTTGCGGGCCTTGTGGTTGCCTCTTTCGCGTCCGCCGTTTTCATTGCTCGGCGCCGTCTCCATCGGGAGTGTTTTCGGCGGCGGCGTCCTGGGGCTTGAGGCGGAGATTGTAGAACGGCAGGAAGCGGTAATAGACTTCGAGGGTGAGTGTGGCGATGGCGGTGGAATAGATGCGGCCGCCGTAGGCGCCCCAGGTGGTGCGTGGGTCCCATGAGCCGGCGAACGGGCCGTCCTTGCGTTGGGCCTGGACGAGGGTATCGCGGATCTGGCGGTTCCACTCCTCCCACTCGGGCCCGCCGAGGTTGTGCATGGCGAGGGTCGCATAGTACCAGTAGTAGAGGTTGGTCTGCTCGGTGTTCTGGGGGACCCACTGGGGCTTGTGCTGGAGGACGTATTCGACGGACTCGGCGGTGCGGGGCGAGCCCGGGTTGAACTCGATGTACTGTTCGGTGAAGAGTCCCTCGGCGGTCATGGCGGGGCTGGGTCCGCGTCCGGGCTGGTATTCGTAGAGGCCGCCGTGTTTTCCCTTTCGGACCTGGTCGAGCCAGTTGGCGGTGCCGCGATAGACTTTCTGGGGGACGTTGAAGCCGGCGATTTCGGCGCTCTTGAGGGCCATGATCTGCCAGCCGACGACGCTCGTATCGTTGGAGGAGCGCGGGTCGTATCGCCAGCCGAGGCCGGGGTTCTGGGCGTCGAGGATGAACTGGACGGCCTTTCGGGTGGGCTCGACGAGGCGCGCATCCCCGGTCATGGTGTAGAGTTCGCACAGGGCCATGGTGGCCATGGCCTGGCCGTACATCTGCCCGCCGCGGCGAAGGTCGCCGTTCGATTTCTGTCCGGCGAGGATCCAGTCGACGGCCTTGCGGGCGTTCTCGGCATAAGGGCTGAGTCCCTCGGCGCCCTTGGCGGGGATGTGGGTGTGCCCCGCACCGATAAGGGAGAGGAGCGTGAGGCCTGTGACGTCGAGGTTCTGGCGTTCGCGGTTTCCGGGTCCGTCGGCCCGGCGACCGTTTTCGTCGTAGTTTTGGGCGAAGTCGCGGATGTCCCAGTGTCCGTCGGGGCTCTGGTGGCGCGTGAGCCAGACGAGGGCCTGTTGGACAGCGGCTTCGGTCTCTGGCGTGCCGCCGAGTTTTTCGATGGTCTTTTCGCGGTCGGGCTGGGTGCGGAGGCTGTAGATCTCCTTGAGGGGCAGAGGCTCGGGCGGCGGCGAGATGTCGGCTTGGACGGGCGCCGCGGGCGGTGCGACGGCGAGGCGGACGGTTTCGCCGATGGTCGGTGACCCGACCGCCGGACCAACCGGCGCGGTGGACGCGAGGAGCATTTCCTTTGGCGGTTCGGCGCGGTCGGCGGTCAATGGCGCAGCCGGCGCGGCCTGAGGAGCGGG
>JBAUDW010000113.1:0-3466 GCA_049678285.1 Phycisphaerae bacterium | reverse complement strand
GAATACCCCTCATCCTACCCTCTCCCGCAAGGGGAGAGGGAGGACAAAAGCACGTTTTCAATAGAGCAGTAGGGGACGGGGATGGAAGGCCAGCGCCTGATGCAGGAGATCGCGGGACAGACGGCGGAGACGGAGTTCTTCAGCCCGATGCCGGAAGGCTACCAGGTCGGGCGCACCAAGTACGTCGTCGTCTTCGGCACGGTGATGAGCGGGCTGGGCAAGGGCATCTTCGCCGCCAGCCTCGCCAAACTCCTCCAGGACAAGGGCCTGCGGGTCGCCCCCATCAAACTCGAAGGATACCTGAACGTCGATTCCGGCACGCTGAACCCCTATCGCCACGGCGAGGTGTTCGTCCTGGACGACGGGATGGAGTGCGACATGGACCTGGGGACATATGAGCGGCTGCTCGACCAGGACCTGACGCGCGAACATTTCGGGACGAACGGCCAGTTTCTGCGGGCGGTGCTGGAGCGCGAGCGGCACGGCGAGTACCTGGGACGCGACGTCCAGATCATTCCCCACGTCACGGGCGAGGTGAAGGCGAAACTCAGGCACCTGGCGATCGAGACGCAGGCCGACGTCGTGTTCGTCGAGATCGGCGGGACGGCCGGCGACTTCGAGAACGTCTACTACATCGAGGCGATGCGCCAACTGGCGTACGAGGAGGGGCCGGGGAACGTCTGCTTCGTCGCCCTGACGTTCATCCTGGAGCCGAAGATTCTCGGCGAGCAGAAGTCGAAGGCCGCCCAACTGGGGATCAAGCGCCTGATCGAGATGGGCATCCAGCCGGCCATCATCGCCTGCCGGGCGTCGGACCCCGTGACCGACAAGGTCAGAGAAAAAATCTCCATCTATACAAACGTCCCGATGTCCCGCGTCTTCTCGATGCACGACGAGCCTTCGATTTACCTCATTCCGCCCCGCATGCAGCGCGAGCACCTCGACTCCCAGGTGGTCCACCTGCTGGACCTCATGGACCGGGTGAATCCGCGGGCCGAGCAGAAGGCCTCGGCCGTGTGGGACGACTTCTGCCGACGCATCCGCGAGCCGAAGCACGAGGTCTCGATCGCCGTCACCGGCAAGTACACGGCCGTGCGCGACAGTTACGCGAGCCTCATCAAGGCCGTCGAGCACGCCGCCGCCGCCCACTGCGCCCGGGCCGACATCCGCTGGATCGACGTGACGGACCTGACGGAGGCGGGGGCGGCGAAGGCCCTGGCGGGCGTCGACGGCATGATCGTGCCGGGCGGATTCGGCACGCGCGGGGCCGAGGGAAAGATCGCCTGCATCCGCTACGCCCGCGAGCACTTCATCCCCTATCTCGGCCTGTGCTACGGCCTTCAACTGGCGGTCGTCGAGTTCGCGCGGAACGTGTGCGGCCTGGCGGGCGCCCACTCGGCCGAAGTCGAGGCCGACACGCCGCACCCCGTCATCGACCTTTTGCCGGAGCAGAAGAAGGTGAAGGACCTCGGGGCGACGATGCGGCTGGGCGGCAAGGACGTCGAGATCCGCCCGGGGACGCTCGCCGCCAAAATGTTCGGGGGCGCAGCGACGGCGCGGCTCCGGTTCCGCCACCGGTTCGAGGTCAACCCGGAGTACGTCGAGCGGCTCGAGCGGGGAGGGATGGTCTTCTCGGGGAAAGAGCCGGGCCAGCCGATCATGCAGATCCTCGAGTTGCCGGACCATCCGTACTTCGTGGCGACGCAGGCGCATTCGGAATTCACGAGCCGGCCGCTGCGCCCCTCGCCGTTCTTTCTGGGCCTGGTGGCGGCGGCGCTGGGCCACGAGGCCGTCGGCCCCGCGGAACCGGCCAAGGGGTTCTCATAGTGCGCACGATCGTGCGCTTTAAGCGCACAGACCAAGGTGGAAGTGAGGAAAACCATGGCTGACGAGAAGCAGCAACCCGAGAAGAAGCCGGAGGCGAATGGTCCGCCGGCGGAGGAGTCCAGGATTCACGTGGACGCCGACTGGAAAAAACAGGCCCAGGCCGAAAAGGAGCGCCTCGCCCGCGAGGTGGAGGGCGGGGGCCCGGCCGCCCCGGGGGCCGCCCGCGCGGAGCGCGCGGGTCGGATGCCCGAGGCCAGTTTCTCGACCCTCGTCCAGACGCTGGCGACCCAGGCCGCCTTCTTCATGTCCAGCGAGCGCGACCCGCGCTCCGGCCGGAGCATCCAGAACCTGGACCTGGCGAAGCACCACATTGACCTGCTGGCCGTCCTGGAAGAAAAGACGAAGGGGAACCTTACGGACGAAGAGAAGCGGCTCCTGGACACGATCCTGTACGAGTTGCGGGTGGCGTACGTGTCGGCGACGTCGTAGTGAACGGCAACGCGGAATGCAGAACGCGGAACGCGGAACGAACGGCGACATCGCACATCGTCATGATTAGCCGCGACCCGTAGGGGAGCGGGGAACGCTCCGCGATCTCTGCGGTGAGATAGCGTTATAGAATTAGCGTCGAAGGGAGCGTGCCGTGAAACGCATTGTGCTGCTTGCGGCGGTGGGTGTGGTGTTTGCCGCGCCGGTCGGATGCCAGCGCGTCCCGACGACGGGCGAGCGCGCCTTCATTGTGCTCTCGTGGGACCAGGAAATCGCGCTGGGGCGCGAGGCCGGCCCCGAACTCGAAAAGGAATTCGGCAACCCGCTCGACAACCTGCCGGTCCAGGCCTACGTGCGAGCGGTCGGCCAGCGCGTGGCCGGGGCGGTTCGGCATGCCGACTTGCCTCAACTTTCGTACCAGTTCACCGTGCTTGACAGCGACGTCGTCAACGCATTCGCGCTGCCCGGCGGGCCGGTGTACGTGACGCAAGGCCTGTTGGAGAACCTGAAGACGGAGGGCCAGTTGGCCGCCGTCCTCGCTCACGAAATCACCCACATCAACTCCCGTCACGGGAGCCAGCAGATCAGCCGGCAGATGGGCATCCAGATCCTCCTGGCCGCCGCAGCGGCCGCGGCCGGACGCACCGAAAGTGGCGCCAAGATGGCGACGCAGGCGGAGGACCTCGCCAAGGTCGTCGTCGGCCTCATCAACATGAAGTACAGCCGCGGCATGGAGAGCGAGGCGGATCGCTTCGGCCTGGATTACCTGGCGGCCTCCGGATACGATCCTCGCGAAATGGCGAATCTTCTCGGCGTCTTCGTCTCGATGGGCGGACCCAGGGCCCCGGAGATCCTGAGCACGCATCCGAATCCGGAGGCCCGCCTCGGAGCCGTCGAGCAAATGATCCGCGCAAAATATCCGAACCGCGGCGGGCGGGTGGCCGATGATGAATATCGCCGCGAGGTCCTCAATCGGTTGAGGGCTGCAAACAAGTGACCTGCAGTTCGAGGGAGGGGACGGCTTCATGCGAATAATGGCTCATATTCTCGTCGTCCTGGTGCTGGGGGCCATCCTGTTGGCCTCGGTCGGCTGCGGGCGGGATACGGCGCTCGTGCGTCAGGCCGAGGTCACACGCGCACGCCTCCTGGC
>JBAUDW010000112.1:0-9141 GCA_049678285.1 Phycisphaerae bacterium | reverse complement strand
GACAAACCATGGACGTTAACGCTCTGATCAACCGCTATGACCGGCTCAAGGCGCGGCGAGGCCCGAAGCTCAAGCGGTTCGTCGATGGGGAGCAGCCGTTCCTGGTCATTCAACGTCCCGGCGGCTCACAGCCCAGCACCGCCGCGACCTTGCTAGCCTCAAGCGCCGGGTGGCAGCCCTCACCAAGACCGTGGCCTTCCTGGAGAAACAGGAGCGGCGTCGCGTCGCAAGTCCGCCAGCGCCGCAAGACGCCAAGGGGGTGCGGTTCTCCGCGCGCAGCGTCAAGGCCCAGCGCGCCAGACTCGGCCTTTCGGCAAAGGACTTCGGCAGGCTCGTGGGCGTCTCGGCGCTGACAGTCTACTCCTGGGAGTCAGGCAGGTCACGGCCACGGAAGAAGCAACTGGCAGGGCTGGCAGGGGTCCGCCGCATGGGCAAGCGCGAGGCCCGCAAGCGCCTTGAGATGATAGGCCATGGATGATCGCGGCGCAGCAGCCCTGCGGCCTCCGTCATCAGCGTCAGTGTACCCCTCCGTCCGGTACGCGTTTCAGCTCAGCGCGAATTCCGTAATCTGTCAGGTGGAAGACCTGTAAACCTCCCCCCTCGGTACTTGCAGGAAGGCCGAGGCCGGGATCGGTGGGTCGTAGTAGGCCCTACGGTACACCCGGCGTCGGCGCGGGCGATGGGGACGGCGGCTGTAACTTGGTCGGGTCGAACAGTAGGCCGGGAGCCCGGTACGAGTCGGCGTTCGGAGGGGCCCGATACCAGTCGGCGTTCCGAGGGGCTTGGTACCAATCAAGCCCTCGCTTTGTCGGATCGTCAGACAGAAACTTGGTCGGGTCGAACGTGGACTTAGTGGGATCGAACGGGAGACCGCCACGCAAGTACCATTCGGCGTTCCGAGGAGGCTCCAGCCCGAGGGCGTCAAGCCCGTGCTTGGTCGGGTCAAATGGGAGACCGCCGCGGCGGTACCAGTCAGCGTTGGGAAACTCCGACACAGAGGTTCTCGGAGGGCCTGAAGGAATCGCATACGTCACGTGGGCCCGACGTGCCAAATGCTCGTCCATCGAGGCGAATTGCTGAGAACGGAGTTTCCGAAGTTCCCCGAGATCCATCGCGGCGAGATTCTCCGCGCTGATGGATACATTTGCAGCACGACCGCCGATGTCTGCTCTAAATTCCCAGGACTTGACCGCCGGAACCTTGTTCACGATCGCGTCGATCAGACTGCCGGACCCAGCCATGGGGGGCAGTATGGTGGCGAACCCAATGAGAATGGCCGCCACCGCCCACGCTGGAGGCGCCGTCAGCAGGCTTCCTCGATTGTGGACGATCCAGCGGCGGGACACGGCCTGCGGCGGCTGCTCCTGTCGACTTCCGTAAGCCATGCGGATGACTTCTCCGTAGCGCTGGCCGTCGATGCGTCCGTGCTGAACGGCCAGCAGGTCGCAACATGCCTCCGTGTTCTCCACCAAGTGTCGGAACGCGCCAGCGGCCCGCAAGAGGATCATGGGGAACGGCAACACCACAGTAGCAAGACCCCGGAGGAACCTCACCAGATGGTCCCGGCATCGGATATGGGCCAACTCGTGAGCCAGGATGCAGCGAAATGCGACAGAGTCGCGCAGGAGCCGGTCCCAGACCCACTCCGTCTGCTCCACGACGTGTCTGATGGGCATCATGATCACGACGCTGAGCAGGCCGATAACGCTTGGCCTGGCTTCTCTTCTATGAGACCGAAGGCTCGGCACCTTCGGGACGCCCATCGCGACAGACAACCGCTGGTAGGCTCGCGTGTCCTCGGGAGCCATCCTCCACAGGAAGCTCTCACGAAGCAGGCGCGCGTCACACACCATCTCGCGGGTCATTAAGAATGCTGCAGACCCCGCCAATAGGAGGTAAAGCCCCATCACACCATATTGAACAAAGAGCGCTACCGCACCCGGCTCCCCACCGGGCTCGAAGACCGTTCGAACCAGCGGGTCGTAGAGAAGGGTTTTAATATAGTACCAAACCGACAGGCGTTCCCAGGGGACGCCCCAGCCAACGACGCTGGCGAGAAGGAAGAGCACCGGGAGGGCGATCGGGCTGAACAGAACGACCAGCCAGAGGACGCGACGGATGCGTGGGCTGTATTGCCGTGCCGACAACGCGCGAGACACCCATCCGACGAGGAGCAGAAGCACAAGCGACTGCCAAAGGGCATGCCAGTTTACTTGAAGTAGGAATCTGAGTACCGGCATCCATCGGCCTCCGCCGTACCCGCCGGACCTATGCACCACCGAGGTCGGTCCGACGGACCGCCCGGCACTTCCTGTCAACACCCCGGACTGAAGCTATCGGCCCTCTGCGAGGACCCCTTACGGCTTGTTGGATTCGTCAGGCGGAACCCGTCCTCGCAAGCGGTCAAGGAGACCTTGGTACGCCTGCCGCTCCTCGTTCGAACCAAGGTCGTCGCCCGTAAAGGCGGCGCGCCGGTTTATGCCAAGGAGGCGTTCCAGGGCATCGCCGACGCGACCCCAGAGGCTGACCGGGCGCAACACGCGCGCCTTCTCTGGCGCAAGTTCAGCCAGGCGTTTCACTTTCAGGAAGCATGTGGGACATAATGCAATGTGACGCCACTGCCAAGGCTCACCCTCACCCAGCAACCATTGCTCTGCATCCCAGAGGGTCAGACATCCGGGCCGGGCCGAAGAGCCGGCTTCGTCTCCTGCCAAGCCGAGTTCATGGCGCCGCCAGATGTCAACAGCATCCTCGAATGGCATACGTTCCATCGCCCACCTCCAAGCCGGGAGCCGGCTCCCTATTCACAGATACCTGCCTCCTTGAGGCACCGCGCGAGCTTCAGCCTTGCGCTCTTGTAACGACTTATAACGGTATGGGTGGCACGCCCGATGAGCTTGCCGATCTTCCTGAACGAAAGCGTTTCCTCGCTCAGAACGAAAAGATCGAACACCGTCCTCTCCTCGTCGGTCAGGTTGCTGCGGCACCGTTCGAACACTCGGTGCACCTCTCGGTGTACCTCCCGGTTCGCAGCGACTCGATCGGGCGTAGGATTGGTTTCACTGCGCATCACGATGTTCGCGTCGCCGTCGCCCAGGTCGATCAACTTAGGCTCCTTGACCTGTCTCTTCCTCTCGTCAATACAGAGATGGACCGCGACCGTGTAAAGAAACCCCTGAAAATTTCCACCGGATCTGTACTTGGCATAAACCCGTAGGATGGCATCTTGAGCGACGTCCTCGGCAGTGTGGCCGGGATCGCGTGCCCCCCGGAGCCCCAGAAAACGGGCACAGAACCGTACGAGGCGGGGCTGGTAGGCTTCGCACAGTTCGCTCAGGGCACGCCGATCGCCCTTGGAAGCCCTTGTCTCAAGGGCTGCTAACTCCTCATCCGTCTGGGCCATGGACGTTGCCGACATCGCGTTCACCGGGTGGCAAGAGTGGTTTGGGCCCCGTGGCCACAGCAGGAAACTATTTTACCCGGCCCTCGGATGCACTGCAAGGATTCAGGTCCGCTTGGCCCCTACCTGTTCCGGCCTACGCTTCCGGGCGCACAGCAGAGCCCGGACGAGGAAAAACTGCACACCGGCTTGGTCGGGCGGTAGTGCATACCGGAGGACGGGAGCTCGGCAAATGAAAGGGGGCGGTAAGATGGTCACCAGTGGCTGTTCGGAGAAGAGCTACGTCATGTTTGAGAACGCGGGGGTTGCCGATTTCAACGCCCTTTTCTTCGTCGGCTACACGGACAAGGCGGGGCGCCCTGATACCATTGGGCAGTTCGGATCGGGGTTCAAGCTGGGCCTCACGTCCGCTCTCCGACTCGGGATCGACGTGACCGTCTATCTCGGGCGGGAGAAGGTGAAGGCCGGCACGGTCCGTCGCAAGGTGAAAGGGGATGACGTAGAACAGCTCGTCTTTCACCGGGAAGGCCCGGAGGGGATGGTCGAGACGCGCGAGACGAACCTGACACTCGGCTACGGGGCACGGGACTGGAAGGACGAGTGGGGTGTTTTCCGAGAGATGCTCCAGAACGCGTTTGATGCCGACCCACGCGGGTATGAGGTCGTTTATGGCGTCGCCCCCAAGGGGCGCGACGGTTTCACCAGGGTCTTCCTCGAAGCCACCGAAGGCATTCTTGCTATATACCGGGACCTGGATTCCTTCTTCAGGGACCCCCGGGACGCGATGTTCGTTTGCGACCAGGGGCGCGTCTACCCGAAGAGCGCCCCGGACGGACAGACGTACTACTACAGCAAAGGCATGTACGTACTCGCAACCAAGGAAACCAGCCTTTACGACCTCGACATCTACGAACTGCCCATCAACGAGAGCCGCGATGCGAGCACAAGCAGCCTCACTCACCACGTTCTCCGGCTGTTCGACGTTTGTCCGCCGGACATGAAGACGGAGATCATCCGGTTCGCCATCCAGAAGGGCGAAGAAGGCGTCCAGACCCTGGAGAATTCCCTTTTCTGGCGATTCTCAACTCGCCCTCACATGTGGGGTGACGCCTTCAAGCGTGCCTTTCCCGACCACGTCCTGACAACGTTCAGCAGCATCGAGTACGAGGCAATGGTGAGAATGGGCAGGAAAGCGGTCCGCGCCACACGCCACCTCTACGAGCTTCTCAGTCGCGCCGGAGTCATGACCGCCCAGAAGATCCTGACGTCGGAAGAGCAGGCCCGGAGGGAGGTGTTCACGCCCCAGGGACTCCTTGCTGAGAATTACCGCCGGGCCTTTGAGCGGGTGGCCAAGGGGCTGCCGGAGGTGAATCGGCTGGAGGTCACCTTCATCCGCCTTCCGCGGCATCAGCGAAGCATCGACTTCCTGACGATCTCGCGGCAGCGAGGCGAATACCAGTTCAGCGAGACGCTACTGCAGGCCGGTCCGAAGCAGATTGCGGTGGCACTCGTTGACGCATTGACCCAGACGCGGAGCGCGAACGGAAAGTGCCACCCCATCTACGAGCGGCACATGATGGACATGCTCCTCGAGTGCATCGACTGCATTGCCGGATAGCACAGTTGACGGGCCGCTGGCATGGGGCTGAGCCCTATTTGATCAGGAATTCGATGGGCGGATTCTGATGCGCAAGGGATGTCTGATGTGCAACGCAAGCGACAAGCGAGAGGTGCTGGCACATGCTAATCATCCCGGCGAAGGCTCGCGGACGTCGTGCCAAGGGTTGCTGAGTGGCGCGCGTGCTCCTACGCGGCCCAAAGTCCTCTTTGTTGGGCCGCACCCCGATGATATCGAGATCGGGGCCGGATGCAGCGTATCCATCTACGCGGAGCGAGGTTTCGACGTCCAGTGCATATACCTTACCAAGGGAGAGCGCGGCGGCGACCCGGACGTTCGAGTCAAAGAGAGCACCGAAGCATGCGCCTTGCTGGGCGTCCCTTGCGATCATGTCTTTTTCGGGGACTTCGAGGACACGCGCGTGCCAGATTCCTTTGACACGGTAAACTTCCTCGAGCAGTTCTGCGATGAACGCACTTGGGCCGTGTTCGTCTCCAGCCCCGACGAGGCCCACCAGGACCATCGTCACACGGCACTATGCTCCATGGCTGCCTACCGGAACGTCCGACGGCTCCTTGCCTACGAAACCCCTTCCACCACAGCCGGTTTCCTGCCGACGGCATTCGTGGATGTGACGGGCTACATCCGCAGAAAATGGCAGGCGCTTCGTTGTCACAGGAGCCAACTCGCAAAGTGTCGCACGTACCTTGAGTACCGCTCGATGCGAGGATTGGCGGGCTTCCGTGGCCGACAAGCCGGCGTTCGCTTTGCGGAAGCCTTCCAGACAATCCGCTTCGTGATTGACCCATCATGGCAGATGGGGCCTTGATAGGGAACCCGTCCCATGGATGGAGCGTCTGGTAATCAGGAGAAGATGCCTAAACCGGGCAACGAGACCCGGTGGCCGCCAGCGCGACCGGATTCGTGTGTCCGCGAAACATTTAACGAGAAGACGGGGTGGCCCTCGTGCGAGTCCCAACGAGGACCGCCCCCCTAAAGGAGGAACCAGTCAATGAAACTCTCCAGCAGTCCCGACCTACAAATCGACCCTTGCAGGGATGACGAGATCAGGTGTATAAAGACTGTGAAGCCGGACCGGCGTGACGGTGCCTCGGCACCGCGACCCAAAGCGTCAGGGAGGAGGGAAACGATGCGTCGTTGCAGCGGCCTTGTCGCCTGTGCGTGCGTTCTGGTGTTCTGCAGCCCGCTCTCCGGTGCCCCTTGGAACACGATCGTCTTTGAGGATCATTTTGACGGGGGTACCCTTGACCCTGCCAAGTGGGTCATCAACCACCCCGGAGATTGGTGGTGGGTCCAGGGCCGAACACACTTTCCAGACCCGGATTCCACAACTGGACCGTTCCCGCACGTTGACGGCGGAGCCTGTGTCATCGAGCATCACCACTACAACCCCTATCACCTCGGCACTCCCAAGACAACATTCTTGGGAGGCGAGATTCACACGGTTCAGGAGTTCGCGCCAAACACGTCCTACCGCCTCGAGGCCAGAGTGAGAAACCACTCCTATCCGGATGGCCTGGTGACCTCGTTTTTCCTTTACGGCTACGACGGTGCCGCGAGCGACGAGATAGACTTCGAGTTCCTCTCCAAGCAGATCAACAACGGTGTGACTTGGCCGAACGGCGACCCGGTCCTCACCAACACGTGGGATGAGTCACAACAGGATCCGGCGTACGCTGCGCCGCAGGGACTGTCGTTCACCGACGAATGGGTCACGCTGCGGATTTACTGGTTCCCGTCGCAGCAACGCGTCGTCTGGACCTGGCTGGACCCCGTGAACGGGGAAACCGAATTGCGTGACGAAACCGCCTCCGCCTATGCACCGGACGAGGCCATGGCCCTTTATTTCAACTTCTGGGCAGCGACAAACCTGTGGCCCGATGCTTATGACGCGAACCTCCAGCCGGCGCAAGACCTGCAAAGCGATAAGACCTACCTCTACGAAATCGACTACGTCGAAGTCCGTACGCCCGAGCCGGCGACCATCATGAGCCTCTTGGCGGGAACTGCCTGGATCCTACTCCGCAAGAAAAAAGTGGCCGCTCCGTGCGGCCCTTCTGCTTTTAGGATGCCGCGTGTGGCGGCAACGGAACACCCAATGCCGTCACGAGGGTGTGCAATGGTAAGCCAGAAGGTGTAGACTTGGGCTGGCCTCGCAGGATGACGACCTTTGCGGGGAAATGGAGGCCTCGTGAAAGTCGAACTTCATTGCCACACGAGCCGCTACAGCGGCTGCGCTCAGGCAACGGCTGAGGAGATGGTTCAGGCACTCGCCGATGCCGGCTATGGCGCGGTCTTCATCACTGAGCACGATAGCGTCTGGCCCACGAGCGAATTGGCTGCGCTTCAGGAACACTTTCCTGAGATCCGGGTCTTCCCGGGCGTTGAACTCACTGTCGGAACATCGTGTTTCGTGCATCTCCTGGTCTTGGGCACGGGAGACCGATCTTACCTCGACGTCAAGGAAGAGAAGGAGGTTGTGGCACGAGCCAAAAGCGAAGGACACTTGACGGTGCTGGCACATGGCTTTCGGCCTGAGGATGCGCCTGACACGGCGAGGCTACTTGACGCGGGTTGGCGGCCGGATGCGCTGGAGTATCTCACGGGCAACCAGGACGGCACCTGCGCGGAGGAGGCGGCCAAGGCCGCCGGACGGTTGGGGATTCCCTTGGTCAACGCCGGCGACCTTCACTCCCTGGATATGGTCGGCAAGTTCTGGATTGATTGCGCCGTCCCAATTGTAGACCCCGATGACATCCGAGAGGTTGTTTTGGGCGGCAAGTACAGAAACAAGTTGTCAGAAGGTGTCTGAGCAAGTGGGCTGGAGGACTGGCGAGGGCTGCTGGCCTGCCCGAAGAAGCACTGGCGTGTCGACCGCCTCGCTTGGGCGCTCAACTACTGTTCGTTAGGAACCCCAGGCTTCCCCATTTATCCAAGGCTCCCGCCTCGTGCTGTATTCCCGCGACAAGGCAGCAGTATTTGGATTTTAGAGCAAGCTCCCCAGTCCGCTCAGTTTCAATATCCGCCCTGTGCAGGTACCGCAATGCCATATCCTTGTCAGCGGCAGCCGCTGGCTTGGCTCTGGACTCCACTTGGGCACCTGTCCGTCTCTATGTTCTTTGAATCCTATCGTGATGTGCTATCTGAGGCTGGCATTCCCGAAATGCCGCTCTGTGGTACGCCGGGGCTGTCCAGCGGTACGACTACGATTACAACGATGCGGAGTTGACGGCCATCTGGGAGGTGTGGAACCCGCTAGCCGAGGGGGCGGATTGCATCTTCGTGTTCTTCAACAACTGCCGTCATGGCCAGGCGGCCAAGAACGCCCGGCGGTTCGCCGAGATCGCCCAGGCGAACTGGGGCGCGGGGACGACGGAGGGTGAGACGCCGCCGGGGCTGCTAGGTAGTTGACGGACGCTGACAGCAAGTCTATCATTCTACGGGCTGGGCCCTGATGGGTCTGGCCTAGAAGAGCGGTGCCATCCCCCCGGTGCCGCTCTCTTTTTTCGGGATTTGACAAGTCGTTGCCATGTGGTTGCGGGGCAATCTTGGCCTTGCACGAGCATCTCCTTGCTCTTTCGTGCTCCCTCCTATAGCATGCCGCCGCGTGGGACAATTGTCCCTTGGTCTTCGAGCCCTTGGAAGGAGCCGCATCATGGCAGCAAAGGCCGCGACAAAGAGCGAGATTCTGTCCAACATCGCAAAGGCGACGCAACTGTCGCGCAAGCAGGTGGCCTCCGTCCTTGAGGCCCTTGCCGGTCAGATCAAGGCCGCCGTAGGCAAGAAAGGGCCGGGCGTCTTTGCTTTGCCGGGGCTGCTGAAGATCGTGGTCGTCAACAAGCCCGCCACCCCCCAGCGGACGGGCATCAACCCGTTCACCAAGCAGGAGCAGATATTCAAGGCCAAACCCGCTCGCCGGGTGATCAAAGTCCGGCCCCTCAAGGCCCTCAAGGACATGGCGAAGTAAACGCCGCTGAGGACAAGGTCAAGCTCTGCCGTCGCCTCACGAGCGGCGCCTGCCACCATCGGTCGCCGGGGAAGGTCGTTTCGCATGAATCCTTTGGGTAGCCGGACCCTACCACTACCGTCGGGTTGAAGACCC
>JBAUDW010000111.1:0-11487 GCA_049678285.1 Phycisphaerae bacterium | reverse complement strand
CCCGCTGAAAGCGGGGCGGAGAGGGAAAAGAAAAAACATCAGGCTGTCTTGGCGCGCTTGCGAACCGGGGCTAAAAGCCCCGGTCTACTCGCCGCTCACGCGGCGCCAAGGCGGCTGAAGCCGCCTCATAACGACACGGCGCCAACACCATGCCAGAAAAAATAGTCACACCCCCGCTCGAACGGGCATCTCAAAAAGCCTAGACCTTGACAACCTATCCGGCCGACTGTATTAGGGCGTCCTTATTTCGATGGTTGGGAAGCGGAGACGAGCGTGGCGAAGAATCTGGTTATCGTCGAAAGCCCCGCGAAGGCGAAGACGATCGAGCGCTACCTGGGCAAGGACTACCGCGTCCGGGCCTCGATGGGCCACGTGCGCGACCTGCCTCGGAAGAAACTCGGCGTGGACATCGAGAACGATTTCCGGCCGACGTACACGCTCCTGGCCGGCAGGAAGAAGGCGATCGACGCGCTGAAGAAGGCCGCCGTCGGCACCGACACGATCTACATGGCCACGGACCTCGACCGCGAGGGCGAGGCCATCGCCTGGCACCTGTGCGAGGCACTCGGCCTGGACCCCGCCCGGGCCAAGCGCGTCGTCTTCAACGAGATCACGCGCCAGGCGATCCAGGAGGCGTTCGCCCAGCCGGGCTCCATCGACATGGACAAGGTCCGCTCGCAGGAAGCGCGGCGAATCCTGGACCGGCTCGTGGGATACAAACTCAGCCCGCTCCTGTGGAAAAAGGTGGCGAAAGGCCTCTCGGCCGGGCGCGTCCAGAGTGTCACCGTGCGCCTCATCGTCGAGCGCGAGCGGGAGATCCGGGCCTTCAAGGCCGAGGAATTCTGGCGCATCACGGCCCACCTGAGGCGGCCGGGCGAAAAACAGGTCTTCAAGGCCTTGCTGGCGGAAGTGGACGGCCAGAAGTTTCGCCCCGGCGCGGAGGCCGACGCCAGGCGCGTCGGCACCGCCATGCGCCAAGCCGCCTACCGCGTCGCAAGCGTGCGGAAACGGCGGGCGCTGGACCGGCCGTCCCCGCCCTTCATCACGAGCGAACTGCAGCGTGCGGCCAGCACGGAACTGCGGTTCAGCGCGAAGAAGACGATGTTCATCGCGCAGCGCCTGTACCAGGGCGTGGAACTCGGGGCCGAAGGCTCCGTCGCCCTCATCACCTATATGCGGACGGACTCGCGCCACGTGGCCCCTTCGGCCCAGGCGGCCGTTCGCGACCTGGTCACCCAGGCGTTCGGCGCCGACTACCTGCCCGACCGGCCGCCGGTGTACCGTTCCCGGGCCCGGGCCCAGGAGGCGCACGAGGCGATCCGGCCGACGGATGTCGCGCAGACGCCGGAGTCGGTCCGGCAGTTTCTCGACCGCGACGAGGCGCGGTTGTACGAACTGGTATGGAAACGGTTCGTCGCCAGCCAGATGAAACCGGCCGAGTGGGACGTCACCGAGGCCGAGATCGAGGCCGCGGGCGGCGGAAGGCGCGGGCTCTTCAAGGCGCGCGGGCGCGTTCTGGTGTACGACGGCCACACACGCGTCTCGGGCGTCCGGCTGGGAAAGGACGAGCAGGAACTGCCGGGCCTCGCGGAAGGCGAAGCGCTGGACCTGAAGAACCTGGAGGAGACGCAGCACTTCACGCAGCCGCCGCCGCGCTACTCGGAAGCCACGCTGGTGCGCGAACTGGAGAAGCAAGGCATCGGCCGGCCCTCGACCTACGCCCCGATCATTTCGACGATCCAGGACCGTGGGTACGTCAAGCAGGAGAAGCGCCAGTTTCACGCGACCGACCTCGGGGAGATCGTGACGGACAAACTCGTCGAGCACTTCCCCAAGATCATGGACGTCAAGTTCACCAGCCACATGGAAGACGAACTGGACAAGGTGGAGGAGGCGAAGGTAGAATCGCTGAAGGTCATCCGGGAGTTCTGGGAACCGTTCTCGGAGGCCCTACAGAAAGCGGGGGAAGAAATGACCAGCGAGAAGAACAACGTCCACGAGGATGCCGGTCCGTGCCCGGAGTGCGGCAAGCCGCTCCTGAAGAAATGGTCCAAGCACGGGGCGTTCCTCGGTTGCAGCGGCTTCCCCGACTGCAAGCACACGCAGACGCTGGACGGTGAAGTGCGCCCGAAAGCCAAACCGACGGAACACAAGTGCGAGAAGTGCGACGGGACGATGCTGCTGAGGTTGAACGGGCGCGGGGAGCCGTTCCTCGGCTGCGAAAACTTCCCGAAATGCCGCTCGACCCTCCCCTGCGACGCCGAGGGCAATCCCGTCAAGCCTGAGCCGACCGGCGAGGTCTGCGACAAGTGCGGCGCGGAGATGGTGGTCAAACGCGGCCGGCGGGGGCCGTTCCTGGCCTGCTCGGCCTTTCCGAAGTGCCGAAACGCCAAGCCCCTGCCGGGCGAAAAGCGCGCGGGCGGCAAGAAGGCGGCCGACCGCGGCAGAGCATCGCCGGGTGGCACGGGTCCCGGCGCGCCGGGACCCGCCAGTGCGTCGCGACCGCCGAAGGCCAAGGCCACGCCGACCGACCGCGAGTGCCCCGACTGCGGCCAGCCGATGCTCATCCGCTCCGGAAGCCGAGGGCGATTCCTCGGCTGCTCGGGGTACCCCAAGTGCCGACACACCGAGAACCTGCCGGACGATCTCGCGTAGTGAGGCCCGTTGAAGGCGACGCGGCCTGGTCTGCGGCCCCGTGCTTCGAGAGGACAGGCGGTTGCATCCGGGTGCGCGCTTTCGCTATAGTGCGATGCCGCGGGGCAACGGGCGAGGCGGCCGCAGATGCGCATCACGGTCCTGGGGTCGGGAACGAGCCACGGCGTGCCGATGATCGGATGCCGGTGCCCGGTCTGCACGTCGGAGGACCCCCGCAATCGCCGCCTCCGCACGAGTGCTGCCGTCCAGATGGGCGCGCGGACGCTCCTCATCGACACGACGCCGGACCTCCGGCTCCAGGCGATAACCCACGGCCTGGACCGCGCCGACGCCGTCTGCTTCACGCACGCCCACGCGGACCACATCATGGGCTTCGACGAGTTGCGGCGGTTCGGCGAAATCAGCGGGCGGTGCGTCCCGGTGTACGCGACGCCTGCGACGCTCGCGCGGCTTCAGCCGACGTTCGACTATGCGATCACGGACGCGGGCTTCGGCCTTTTCGGCATCCCGCTGGTGGAGTGGCACGCCTGGACGGAGCCGGTGGACCTCTGGGGTCATCGCCTGACGCCGGTGAGCCTCATGCACGGCGTGCATCCGGCGACGGGCGTGCGGATTGACGCGCCGGAAGGGTCGTCGCTCGCGTGGTGCCCGGATTGCGGCGGCATGCCGGAAGAGTCGAAAGCCCTGCTGCGGGGGCTGGACGTCCTTTTCCTGGACGGCCTGCGCCACGAGCCGCACCCCACCCATTTCACCGTGTCCGAAGCGGTCGAGGCGATCCGGGAACTCACGCCGCGCGAAGCGTATCTGGTGCACATGACGCACGACCTGGACCACGCCCGGACGGAAGCCGCACTCCCGGAGTTGGCCGAGGTACCTGGCGGCGTACGGTTGGCGTACGACGGCCTCGTGCTTAACGTCCAGCGCCAGAGGGCGTAGGGCCCCTCGCCACGCGAACGGCCGAAACCCCATTCCCCACGTGTCCCGTGAGGCGGCCCCGGGCTGCCGGAGGCCGACGCGGGGAGACTCCTGCGGTTTAGCGGCCCAAGGAGGCCCCTCTGGGCAGAGACGGGAATGGCTTGAAGTCGGGCGGCATGGCGGCTAGTATTCCATACGGGACGGGAAGCGGTTTCGCGAACCGACGGGCACGGGGCACGCCGCGGGCGAAGCAAGGTTAACATGAAGACACACGGGCGCCGGAGAAATGCGGATCGGGGCTTCACACTCGTCGAACTCCTGGTCGTAATCATGATCATCGCGATCCTGGCGGGCCTCCTGTTCCCGGCCATCACGGCCGCCATGGAAAACGCCCAGAGCCTCGAGTGCCGGAACAATCTTAAGGAAATCGCTCAGGCGGTTTTGCGGTATGCCAGCGAAAACGGCGGCGTGATCGTGCCGGCGTACGACGAAGACGCCGATTTGTACTGGGCCAATATTCTGGTGATGCGCGGTTATGTGAAGGCGACGAATCTCGTCGCGAAGCCCAACGAGGACCCGCTGGAGAAACGCAGCATCCTGCTATGTCCTTCCACCTTGCCGATCGAGGTTACTGTGGCGGATAATCTCACGCCGATTGACGACAAGGCCCAGGGGTGGATCGGGCTGGGGAACGCCACGCACAAGGTGGCCTGCTCTTACTACTGGAACGGATGCACGGATACGGCGGTCCCTTGCTGGCGCCAGTTTCCATCCCTGAAGATACCCACGAACCAGACGAACAAGAGACAATTCCTCCACTACCTGACGGAGATCCGGCAACGGACCTCTTTCGTGATGGCCATGGACGGCATTTTTATGGACGCCCAGAAACTGAAGAAGCGCGGCCGAATCGCCGCCCGTCATCGCGGCGAGTACGGGAAACGCAGCCGCACCAACATCGTCTTCTATGACGGTCACGCGGAAGAATACCAGTGGGCCCAGGACCACACGACGGACCCCCTCTGGGCGACGGCGCAGAACATATACATGAACTCCGTCGCCAACAGCCTTTCGGGCGGGTCGCTCATCTTCCGGCTGGACGACCAGCCGGCCGTGTCGCCGTAGCGCCGGCCGGCAGCGTCAGAGGTCGTCGTTCGCCTTGAGCCAGGCAAGGATCCGGCCGGCGGTTTCCTCGGGCGAGAAGCGGTCGGTCGGAATCTCGTAATGGCACGCCGCCTGGTACTTGGGTCGCCGCTCCTCCAGGAGGTTTCGGATCTCCGCGATGCCGCCCGAGTCCGTCAGGTTCGGCCGCTCGGCCGCCGTCTTCGGATCCGCTTGCATCCGATCCCAGATCGTTTCGGGCGATGCCGTCAGAAGTACCACGCGACCCCCCGCGCGGAGAGCCCGGGCGTTGGCCTCGTCGAGGACCGCGCCGCCCCCGGCGCTGATGACTTGGCGATCACGTGCGGCGACGTCGGCGATCGTCTCGCGTTCGCGCCGGCGGAAGTCCGCCCAGCCGCCATCCTCCACGATCGCCTGGATGCTCCGGCCAGCCCGATCCTGGACGAGCGTGTCGGTGTCCACGAGCGGCCAGCCCAACTTCTCGGCGAGGATTTCGCCGATCGTCGTCTTCCCCGTGCAGCGATAGCCAATCAGCACCAGGTTCATCACGACCTTCCCCTGCGACGGTTTTCCCGCCGCTCAAAGTCACCCGCTGCTTCTGCAGCGGGCTCGAGGCGCCGCTACTTGCCCTTTCGCTTCACCAACCCCCGGACCTTCATCGGCAGGCCGAAGAGGTGAATGAAGCCCGTCGCGTCGGTCGGGTCGTACTCCTCACCCATGACGAAACTCGCCAGGTCCTCGCTATAGAGGCTGTGGGGCGAGGACGCGCCGGCCGGGATCGCCTGACCCTTGTAGAGTTTCAGGCGCGCCGTGCCGGTGACCGTCTTCTGCGTGCGGTCCACGAACGCGTCGAGCGCCTCGCGCAACAGAGAGAACCACTGCCCGTAATACACGAGTTCCGCGTACCGCAGCGCCACCTGCTGCTTATAGTGCAGCGTGTCGCGGTCCAGGCACAGGGCCTCCAGCAGCGCGTGGGCCGCATAGAGAATCGTCCCGCCCGGCGTCTCGTACACGCCGCGCGACTTGATCCCCACGAGGCGGTTTTCGGCGATGTCCACCTGGCCGACCGCGTGCTTTGCGCCCAGGCGGTTGGCTTCCTCCACGAGCGCGACCGGCCCGAGGCGCTTGCCGCCCAACCCCACCGGCACGCCCTCGGCGAACTCGACGTCGACGTACTCCGGCTTGTCCGGGGCCTTCTCGACCGGCGGCCCCAGGACGAAGACCTCGGGCCGCGGCTCGTTCGCCGGGTTCTCCAGTTCCGCCCCCTCGTGGCTGATGTGCCAGAGGTTCCGGTCCCGGCTGTAGATGCTCTTTTTCGACTGCGCGATCGGGATGCCGTGGGCCTCGGCATACTCGACGGCGGCCTCGCGACTCGTGAGCGTCCACCGCGGGTCGCGCCACGGCACGAGAACCTTGAGGTCCGGCGCCAGGGCCATGTACGTCAGTTCGAACCGCACCTGGTCGTTGCCCTTGCCGGTGGCACCGTGGGCGACGGCGTCGGCGCCGGTGGCCCGGGCGACTTCAACCTGCTTGGCGGCAATGAGCGGCCGGGCGATGCTCGTCCCCAGGAGGTACTTGCCCTCGTACACCGCGCCGGCCTTGAGCATCGGCCAGAGATAGTCCGTGACGAACTCCTCCCGCAGGTCCATGACGACGCACTCGGAGGCGCCGCTCTTCTTGGCCTTGGCTTCGATGCCCTCGAGTTCGCCGGGCCCCTGCCCCAGGTCCGCGACGAACGCGACGACCTCGCAGCCGTACGTCTCGCGCAGCCAGGGGAGGATAACCGACGTATCCAGCCCGCCGGAGTAGGCGAGGACGGCTTTCTTCACCTTGACGTTCGGTTTTGCCATGCTTCTTGCCTTTCATGTCGAACGCGCCGCGCAAGCGCGGCGGCTAAATGTTCACCGTTTGCGTTTGGTGCGTTTCACGCGCCGCCTCGGCGCCTTCCTGGCCGTACGTCGCGTCAGCGTCCGGTTGATCGCCGACAGGTACGCCTTCGCGCTGGCTTCCAGGATGTCAGTCGAGACACCGCGGCCGGCGACCGTCCGCTTGCCGTGGAGGGCCTCCAAACGCACCTCGCCCTGGGCCTCTTTGCCGCTAGTCACGCTCCGGATCTGGTAGTCCGCCAGTTTCAGGCAGACGCCGGTCAGGCGTTCCATCGCGCGGAAGATAGCGTCCACCGGCCCGTCGCCGGTGGCCGCATCGCGGACGCGCCGGCCGTCGTCCGTGTTCTCCAGTTCGACGGTGGCGGTCGGCATGCCGCCCGTTCCCGTCGCCACCTGGATGCCGATGAGGTGCCACGTCTCCGGCACCGTCACGAGTTCGTTCTCCACGAGCGCCTCGAGGTCCTCGTCGAAGACCTCCTTCTTGCGGTCCGCCAGTTCCTTGAACGGCCCGAAGAACAGCCGGTCCACCTGCTCGCCCGTCAGCCGGAACCCCAGTTCCTTCAGGCGCTGGCGGAACTGGTGCCGGCCGCTGTGCTTGCCCAGGACCAAGCGGCTCGTCTTCAGGCCCACCGACCGCGGGTCCATGATCTCGTACGTCGTCCGTTCCTTCAGCACGCCGTCCGCGTGGATGCCCGACTCGTGGGCGAACGCATTCTCGCCCACCACCGCTTTGTTGCGCTGGACGACCATTCCGGTGACGCGGCTCACGAGGCGGCTCGTCAAGTAGAGGCGCTCCGTCCGGATGTTCGTCCAGCACCCGTCGAAGGCGTCCGGACGGGTCGCCAGAGCCATCACGATTTCCTCCAGGGCCGCGTTCCCCGCGCGCTCCCCGATCCCGTTCACCGTGCATTCGACCTGCCTTGCGCCCACCTGGACCGCCGACAAGGAGTTCGCCACCGCCATCCCCAGGTCGTCGTGGCAATGGACGGCGATGACGGTCTTCGCGATGTTCGGCACGTGCTCGAACAGGTGCTCGATGACGCGGCGGAACCCGTCCGGCGTCGCCCAGCCGACCGTGTCCGGAATGTTCACCGTCGTCGCGCCGGCGGCGATGACGGCCTGGACGACTTCGGCAAGGAACTCCGGCTCCGTGCGTGCGGCGTCCTCCGGCGAGAACTGCACGTCCGCCACCGCCGACTTCGCCCGGCGCACCCCTTCGACGCTCAGGCGCAGAATTTCGCTCCGTGCCTTGCGCAGTTTGAACTCGCGGTGGATGCGGCTCGTGGCGAGGAAGACGTGGATGCGCGGCTTGGCGGCGTCGCGCACCGCCTCGGCCGCACGGTCAATGTCCTTCGGGACGCACCGTGCCAGGCCTGCCACCGTCGGGCGCTTCACCTCGCGCGCCACGGCCCGGACGGCCTCGAAATCGTCCCGCGAGGTGATCGGGAACCCCGCTTCAATAATGTCCACGCCCAGGAGGTCCAGGGCCCGGGCGACTTCCAGTTTTTCCGTCAGGTTCATGCTCGCGCCGGGCGACTGCTCGCCGTCGCGCAGCGTCGTGTCAAACACGAACACGCGTTTGCTCGCCTTCGCGGCCACGGCTCGTCTCCTTTCCTGTGTGTTCATATCCGGCCCCGCGGGCGGGTTCAACGGATTTCCGCCGCCGGCCGCTCCGTCAACTTTCCGGGTGGCATGGCCACGCCGTTCCTGCGTGGCCATGCCTGTGGTTCACCCATGCCCACCCGAAACAGGGTGGGCATGCCACCCGCGCATCCGGGCGACAAAAAAGGCCCCGGGATTCCCTTTCCCGAGGCCGTCGTTCGTTGCCAGTCAGCGCGCAGCGGCCCCGGGGCGTTACAGCCTAAGGCCCAGAGCCAGGTACTCGCTGCGCGATTTCATGCTGTCACTATATCGGCAGCCGACGTGCCCTGTCAAGAGCGAAAAGCCGCACGCCGAAAAGGCTTGAACGCCCGCCCGCGGAGCGTATATTGAGGCCCTTTGACGGACCTCAGAGGTTGACAGAGAACCTGCCATGGGGAAACTCATATCCGAAGAGGCGAAGACCAGGGCGAAGGTCCATCTGGAGATGCTCCGCCGCGGCGCAGTCCAGATCTACACCGAAGAGGAACTCGAAGCCAAACTCGCCCGCTCGATCCACTCCGGAAAGCCGCTTCGCATCAAACTCGGCATGGACCCCACCGCCCCGGACATCCACCTGGGGCACACCGTCGTCATGCGCAAGATGCGCGAGTTTCAGGACCTCGGCCACCGGGGCGTCCTCATTATCGGCGACTACACCGCCCGCATCGGCGACCCCTCCGGCCAGGACCACACGCGCCCCGTCCTCCGGGAGGACCAAATCCGCGAGAACGCCGACACGTATTTCGAACAGGCCGGGAAGGTCCTCGACACGAGCCCCGACAAACTCGAGGTCCGCTATAACAGCGAGTGGCTCGCGGGGCTCACCTTCGCCGACGTCCTGCGCCTGGCCGCCAGCATGACCGTCGCCCGGATGCTCGAACGCGACACCTTCGAGAAACGCTACAAGGCGGGCGACCCCCTCGGCGTCCACGAGTTCCTCTACCCCCTGATGCAGGCCCACGATTCGGTGGCCATCGAGGCGGACGTGGAACTCGGCGGCACGGACCAGACGTTCAATTGCCTTGCCGGGCGTGAACTCCAGCGCAGCCAGGGCCAGGAGCCCCAGGTCGTCCTCACGATGCCGCTCCTCGTGGGCCTCGACGGCACGGAGAAGATGTCGAAGTCGAAGGGCAACTACGTCAGCGTGACGGACGCGGCGAACGAGATGTTCGGCAAACTGATGAGCATCCCCGATCGGCTCATGGAGAACTACTGGACGCTCCTGACGGCCGAGCCGCTTGAGAAGTTTCGCGAAGGCCTATCGCACAGCGGCCCGCGCGACATGAAGGAGCAACTGGCCGTGGACATCGTCACCCAGTACCACGGGAACGCGGCAGCCAGTGCTGCGGCGCGCGAGTTTCGCCGAGTCTTCGCGGAAAAGGAAATCCCCGCCGAGATTCCCGAAGTGCGGATCGCGCGCGGGATCGGCCTGGCCACCCTGATCGTCTCGGCGGGTTTCGCCAAGAGCAACAGCGAGGCCATGCGCCTCATCCGGCAGGGAGCCGTCCGGATCAATGACCGCGTCATCGCCGATCCGCAGGCTTCCGTCGAGGCCGCCAGCGGCGACGTCCTGCGCGTCGGCAAGCGCCGCTGGGCCCGCCTCATCGTCGCTTGACCTCAGGAACGCCGGGAAAGGAGCGGGCGTGTTCAAGGCAGCGATCATCGGCTGCGGCACCATCGGGAAGTTGCACGCCAAGGCCTACCGCGACGCGAAGGAGATTCAACTGGCGGCCGTGGTGGACGAGGCGGAGGACAGGGCGGCCGCCCTCGGCGGCGAGTTCGGCGTCCCTTCGTACACGCGGATGGAAGAGGTTCTCGCTCGCGCCGACATCGACTTCATCGACATCTGCACGCCCAGCGGCATGCATGCCGACGCCGCCATCGCCGCCGCCAAGGCCGGCAAGCACTGCCTCTGCGAGAAGCCCCTCGACATCACCCCCCAGCGGTGCGACAAGATGATTGCCGCGTTCGCCAAGAGCGGTACGATGCTCGGCAGCGTCTTCCAGCACCGCTTCGCCGACAACGTCCGACAAACGAAGAAGGCCATCGACGACGGACGCTTCGGACGCATCACGCTCGCCACCTGTTCCACGCCGTGGTGGCGCACGCAGGAATACTACGATTCGGGCGCCTGGCGGGGAACCTGGAAGTTCGACGGCGGCGGGGCTCTTATGAACCAGTCCATCCATGCGATCGACCTGCTGGTGTGGCTCGCCGGGCCCATCAAGACCATCACGGCCCGGACGGCCCTTCTCGCGCACGAGCGGATCGAAGTGGAAGACGTCGCCGTCGCCGTCTGCGAATTCGAGTCGGGCGCCCTCGGCGTCATCCAGGGAACCACTGCCGCCTACCCCGGCTGGGGCGTTCGCCACGAAATCATGGGCACCGACGGGATGGCTTACCTCGTGAACGACAAGATCGAACTCTGGAAACTCCGGGACGAGGAAGGCGCCGAGAAGCCGGCCGCCGCCGCATCCCGGCGCGCCGGGACCGGCGCCGCCAGCGACCCGAAGGCCCTCGCCGACATCCTGTTCACGCGCAACTTCGACGACATCGCCCGGGCCGCCCGGGAGGGCACGGCCCCTTGCGTCTCCGGGATCGAGGCCAAGAAATCGGTCGAAGTCATCTGCGCGATTTACCAGTCGGCCCGGACGGGAAAGCCCGTCACGTTGCCGCTCAAAGAGTTTAACCCCTGACAGGAGCGCAGTCCTCCGGGGCGCCCGGGGGTTCTGGCTACGGGTTGCAGAGCAGGAAGCGACGAGGTTTGCTCAGTTGTTTCGCGTTCCGCATTCCGCGTTTCGCCCTTCGACCTTGCTCAGGGCGGCCCGAGCATGGTCGAGGAGCCGGGTTCCGAGTTAGATACCATGCCACTTCCTATCGTCAGCATTGTGGGTCGGCCGAACGTCGGCAAGTCGAGCCTCCTGAACTCGCTCGCCCGGCGCCGCATCGCCATCGTCGATCCGACGGCCGGCGTCACGCGCGACCGCGTCTCGGCCCTCATCGAACGCCACGAACGGTGGTTCGAACTCATCGACACAGGCGGCATGGGCGTCCACACGTCGCAGCAATTCGCGGCCGATATCGAACGGCAAATTGATTGCGCCATCCGCGAGGCCGCCCTTATCCTGCTCGTCACCGACGTGCGCGACGGCTTGACGCCGCTCGACCACGAGGTGGCCGCACGCCTCCGCCAGGCGGGAAAACCGGTTCTCGTCGCCGCTAATAAGGCCGATGACCTGCGCCAGGCCCAGGGCGCCGCCGAGTTTCA
>JBAUDW010000110.1:0-13446 GCA_049678285.1 Phycisphaerae bacterium | reverse complement strand
TCTCAGCACCACCGATTGGCAAGCAATCGGTGGCACCCGCGAAAAGTGACTCTTCCTTTCTGGAAACGGCCCTAGTGGCAGCCGGCTTCCTTCGCCCGGCGTGGCCACTTGCGCCAGACCCACCGGGCGACGGCGTGGGCGAGGTAAAGGCCGAGCACAACGCCCCCCGCCGCCTGGACCCACGGCGGAAGGTACCCGTGCGCGTGTTCCATGTGGATGCTCACGTTCCAAGCGTCCACGGCCGTGTCGAGCGCGGCCCCGAAGAGGAGGCTGAACGCGACAATCATCGCGACGTAGAGTGCGGCCGACGCCTTGCCGAGCATCTTGCCGACCGTCAGGATCGTCGCCAGGTTCGTCGCGGGTCCCACCAGGAGAAACACGAGGGCCGCGCCGGGGTTGAGGCCCTTGAGCATGAGGGCGGCGGCGAGTGGCGTCGAGGCCGTCGCACAGACGTAGAGCGGCAGGCCGATGGCCAGCATGATGGCCATGGAAGCCCAGCGGTTTCCGAGGTAGGTCGTGAAGAAGTCGGGCGGCACGAAGGCGGCCACGACGCCGGCGAGGATGAGGCCGAGCGTGAGGGTCGGGCCGATCTCATCGGCCATCTCGAAGACAACGAACCGCCAGAAGCGGCTCCATCGCCTCGGGGCTGGCGCGTGGTCGCACTCATCCGACGCACAGTGCGGGCAGGCGGGCGCAGGCGGAGCAGGCTCAGGCTCGTGGCGGCCGCGGATCGCCTCGGCGAAACCCGCGCCCAAGGCCGTCAGGACCGCCGCCACGGGACGCACGATCGCCATCAGGGGCCCCATGAGGGCCCAAGTGACGGCGATGGAGTCGAAACTGGTTTCGGGCGTCGAGATGAGAAACGAGACGGTGGCGCCGCGTCCGGCACCTCGCTCGCGCAGGGCGAAGGCGGTCGGCAGAACCGAGCAACTGCAAAGGGGCAAGGGCGCACCGACCACGGCCGCCTTGACCACCGGCCAGAAGCCCCGGCCCCCCAGGTGCCGCGTCAGAAACGCGCGCGACACGAAGACATGGACCAGCCCCGCCGCCAGAAGACCGATGACCACGTAAAGCCCCGCCTGATACAACATGTTCCAGGCAGCCGAGATGGCGCCGGTGAGGAAATCCATACGCGTTGCTCCTGCTTTTCGGGCGGAGCGGGCCGCCCCGCCGCTTCCATCATTCTACGTCCCCGGGAGCGGCGAGAGAATCCCTAACCGCGCGGGCGGGGTGTGCCAAGATTTTCCGGCAGGCTCACCGGCGCCTCGCATGGCTCGGGTGGCATGCTCACGCTGTGCCGTTGCGTGAGCATGCAGACTACGAAAGGCGCATGCCCACCCCGAACCAGGATTTTGCGCCATTGCTATAAGCCCTTGCGCAATAATGAGTTCGCTCTCGGCTTTCTCTTGAACCCTTTTCAGGAGACAAGGCATGGCGGGGTGGCATGGCCACGCTGTTCTGCGTGGCCATGCATGGGGACAATTTGCATGTCCACCCGGAACAGGGTGGACATGCCACCCACCGCGTAGATGCAAAATCCTGGAACAGGGTGGGCATGCCACCCACAACTTCCACTGTGACAGACCTCTGGCCAGATTGGCGAAATCGGGCGGTTCGGTCTTGAACGCCGCCGCCTCGTGCGTATAGTAGTAAGGTCCGGTGAGGCTGGCCCCTGGTGTAACGGTAGCACAAGCGGCTCTGGACCGCTTTGTCGGGGTTCGAATCCCTGGGGGCCAGCCATTTTGCTCCGCATGACAAGGAAACAAGGAATGCCCAGCAAACCTAGGTGGAGCAAGGCCAAGACTCTAAGCAGAGAGCTCTGCAAGCGGTTCGAATGGTCCAGAGATGGCAGGGGCCACCTACGTATCCGCTCTTCCCAAGGACTCGTCTCACCTTTGTTCTCAAAGGCGGACTATCTGGCCATGCTCCGGCATGTCGGCAAACATCCGAAGGGCGTTCAACTGGGAGCATCCCGAACGGGTGTCGTTCCAGCCGCAAGTTTGGGGAAGCTGATGGCGCGGCGCAAACGCACGGATGCCGTTCGAGGGTGGTGTTCGCACCTTGCCGCGATTGCCGTTCAGGAGGGCTTAATAGCTCACAAGGACTTGGGGAGAGGTCCAGGCAGGGGAATCTGGCTGTTTCCTAAAGGACTCGGCGCTCGCGCCCAAGCCTCGCCGCCGTAAGGAGATGCGGTTCCACAAGTCCGCAAGAGGCGTTCAGGAAAGACGCTACCGGCGAGGCGCTTGGGTTCGACGTTTGTGCAGTCACGCCAGGCGACGGCCCGCCCGCCCAAGGCACACGGGCCGTTCTTTACGATTGGCCTACAGCCCCGCCAGGGCCGATTTCAGCGTCGCCACCACCAGGTCTTGGTCTTTCTCGGACAGGCGGTTGTAGAACGGAAGGGCGATCGTCCGCTCGCCTATTCTTTCGCAGACCGGGAAGTCGCCGGGCTTGTAGCCCAACTCGCGGTAAAACGGCTGGAGGTGGATGGGGGTGAAGTAGTTGTTGCAACCGATGCCGTCGCGGCGCAGGCTTTCGAGGACGGCGTCGCGCTCACGGTGCGTGAAGCGGTCGGCCAGGCGGACGACGAAGACGAACCACGAAAGTTCGCCGTCCGCGTACGGCACGGGCAGGACGAGTTCTTCGAGACGGACGAGTTTCTCGAGATACCGCCGGGCGACGTCGGAGCGCATCCGGAGGAACTCCGGCAGGCGCACCAGTTGCGCCAGGCCGAGCGCCGCGTTGATGTCGGCGAGGCGGTAGTTGTAGCCGAGGCGGGCGTGGGCGAGCCAACCGGCGCCGGCGTCGCGCCCCTGATTGCGGAGGCTCAAGCAGAGGTCCGCGAACTGGTCGTCGTCCGTGACGATCATGCCGCCCTCCCCCGTCGTCATCTGCTTATTGGGGTAGAAGGCGAAGGTGGCGGCCCGGCCGAAAGTCCCGACCTTTCGGCCCTGGTAGGTGGCGCCGAGGGCCTCGCAGGCGTCCTCGACGACCGGAATGCCGCGGGCCTCGGCGACCTGGAGCACGCGGTCCATCGGCATGGGCCGGCCGAAGATGTGGACCGGCAAGAGGAGCCGGGTCCGGTCCGTGACGGCCGCCTCGAGTTTCGCGACGTCGAGGTTCCAGGTCGCCTCGTCGATGTCCACAAAGACCGGCCGGGCCCGCTCGAAGAGGGCGCAGTTCGCCGACGCGACGAACGAGAAGGGGCTCGTGATCATCTCGTCGCCCTGCCCCAGGCCGAGCGCCCGGACGACGACGTGCAGGCCGCTCGTGCCGGAGTTGACGGCCACGGCGTGCCGCACACCAAGATAGTTGGCAAACGCCTTCTCGAATTCCGGGACCTTCGGACCGAGGCTGAGATGCGGCGTCCGTAGAACGGCAACGACCGCGTCAATGTCCGCCTGGCTGATGTCGGGCCGGGAGAGCGGCACACGTTCTTTCGTCATCGAAGCCTCCACTAATCTATCTCACCGCAGAGACGCAGAGATCGCAGAGGAAGGATTGAGTAACAACGGCAAGGCAATTTCCGTCATCGGCTCGCAAGGCATGCCCTTTGCCGTTCCCCTATCTTTGTAGTTCTCTGCGGTCTCTGCGATCTCTGCGTTGAAAAAGAGCGCTACCACGTGATGCGTTTGCCCTGAACGTCGGCCTCGGGCTCCAGGCCGAAGTAACCCAGGATGGTCGGGGCGACGTCCATAAGGTGAAGCCCCTCGAGGCGCCGGCCCCCGCCCGGCCGCGCCGGGTCGCGCAGGACGAACATGCCGTGGTAATCGTGATTGGCGTCATCGGGCAGTAGCCTCCTCGTCCTTGACCTCGACGAGCCGATTCTCCTCGCGGGGATCCTATGGGGGATCTTCTCTGGATAAACCTCACTTCCCTCCACTTTTTCTTCGCCCACCGCAACGGAGCACTGGCGAAACCGTTCTCGCCGTTCATGCGGAGGATCGGGTTGACCGCCCTGGCGACCACGCTGCGACTCCTCGTTTTGCCGCGAAACTCCGCCGCCTGCCTGCCGAAAATCTCCGCTGAAATTAGGTATTGTCCCGAATTCCCCCGAACTTCCCCACGAACTCAGTCCCACGAACTATGCCGACCTATGAGACTATGATCCGGGTATGCGTGGGAACCGATTCTCTTGCGGTGGAGCGGTTTCTGACTCTTCTCTGTGCATAACAGGAGGCAGGAGAAACGTCCCTTCCTGTGGAGGAACGGCGTCGAGACCTTCAGGTAATGGAACCCACGCCGGTGCGCCGCCAAAATAGTTCTTCCAAAGCGTTACAAAGAGCGGTTTGGCACGGTCTGCGCCACCCCAATCCATATGGTCGCTATGGCCGCTGGCCAATGCGTCAGGGAACCCGAGGCGGACCTCGTGATGCGTGCGCCCTGGATCCACCACCTCTAAAACGCACTCTAGCACAACCGACCGTGTGGGGTCGTCCTTCCGCAGGAGCGGGGCGAGAGGGACTCGGCGCAGGCCTGGCTTGCCCTCGCGTTCTTCGCTCACCCCGATGAGCAAGAAGGGCAATCGTTCGTATGTGCCTTCCAGGAAAGGGAATCGCAGTTGTGGCAGTTGTGGTTGTGGTTCTTTGTCCTCGGGCGTGGTATCGACGGACACGTAACCCCAACAAACCACCGGAAGGAGGTCTTCATCCCGTTCGCCAGCGGTACGTGTCGTTGTAAGAGTCAAGGTACGATCCCCGTCCCAAACGGCACGTGTAACCCGCAAGGCACTCGGCTGACCAGGCCAAACAACCGCCTGTATCTCACGGCCCTGCTTTTGAGTCCCAGAGTCTTGCTCTTCGGATTGGCGACAGCCACCGAGCAAAACCATCGCCCCCACCGATAAGAGTATCGCCTGTAGAGTCGGGCGGGTCAAGACAAGTGTATCCTCTCGAGCGCCGCCCAACCCTCGTGGTTTTGCATGTGTTGACATATTTATCCCATTCCGGGACTTTTCGGCACCACGATGCGTCTCACCCGATCTTTATCAAGAACCGCGCGGTACTGGTTACCCGAAGTCGTGCCCAGAGTCACTTGAGGTTTCTCGACGATTACCCTCACAGTCGCTCCCTGTAGCCTCCGCTCTTCTCTGCGACTACTTTCTCTGGCGATGTAGTCATCGCGCCTCCTTTCGCGCCCAGGCCGCATCGGGGTGCGAAAAAGGCCCTGAGGTACCCGGCACACCGCCCCTATTTCGGCCAAGAAAGCGATTCCAGAAGCCCTGCCAGCCCGTCCAGCGAGGAAACCGTTGCGGCCAGTAGTTGAGGCTCCGAAAGGGGTGTAGCGTCATACAGACCGCCGGGCCGACGAACCCGGATCGAGGGCCGCCAGCCCGCTGCCGCAGGACCCTGGAAATCCTTGGACGGATTGTCCGCGACGTAAACACAGGCTCCGGGCGTCACCCCCAGGCGTTCGGCAAGGTCGCGGAAGGCGCGGGGATGGGGTTTGCGGAACTCGCAGCCGAGCGCCTCGGTCAGCAGCAGCGCGTCCAGCCGATCGGCAAGGCCCAGGGCATCGACCTTGACCTGCTGGGCGTCAAGCGGCCCATCCGAGATGAGGCCCAGATGGAAACCGCGCGCCCTCAGATCCGCCAATGCGCGGTCGGCGTCGGGATGGAGGCGGATGTCCGGCCGAACAAAACCGTAGGGCGAGCGGTGGGAGCGGTAGATGCCAACGAGGTCGCGGATGAGTTTCTCGGAGGGCTCGACGTCGAGTGCCTCGAGGACGTGATTGAAGGTCCGCCCGCGGACGCCCGCGTCGAAGGCCGCCTCGAGATCCGCCGCGACCGGGCGGTCAACCATACCGGCCCGAACGAGGTACGCGGAGACGGCGCGAAAACCGCTGCGCACGAACGCACGCTCGGGGTAGAGCGTATCGTCCAGATCGAAAGCCACAAGCGAGATGGCGGCCAAGGTCGGGCTCGTCCTGCGTGAGGTTCGCCGCGGCTACCCCTGGAGGCGTGCCAGGCGGAGGAACTGGTCGGCGCGTGCGAAGTCCGGCCGCAGATGAAGGACTTCGGCCAACTCGTCGGCCGCGTCCGCATAACGGCCGCTGAAATAGTACACGTAGGCCAGGAGGAACCGCGTGTCGGCGGCTGTCGACCTGATTTCGACCAGGCGCACCAGGTCCGCCACCTGTCGCCGATATTCTCCCTCGTCGCCGTAGAACTCCTGAAGGCGAAATTCGTAAAGCCCCCAAGCGGGTTCCAGCGCGAAGGCCTTCTCCAGATACCGTATGGCCGAACGGTACTCGCCGTTGGCGAAGGCCGCGTGAACAAGGGCGAAGAGGGAAAACGGGTCTTCGGGCCTGGCCTTATGGGCGGCGCGGTATTCCTCGTCCGCCTGCGAGAACTCGCCCATGAAGAATCGAAAATCCCCGAGCCGCATGTGGTCTTCATACGACTCCGCACCCGTCTGAAGGACGGTGACGAGGCGAGCCCTGTCCTCGGGGCTGAGCGGTTCTTCCTCGAGGCCTGTCAATTGCTCGGTCACGCGGCGCAGCGCCGAGAGCGTCGGCCGCCGCACGGTTTCATCGACCGCCCCGGCCTTCAGGCGTGCGAGGAGATGAGCGGCCACCTCGTCTTGCGGGGCCCATCGGGCCAGGCGCTCCTCCGCGGCCGACCATTTCCCCTGAAACAGGTCCATGTAGGCCATCAGGAAATTCAGGTCGGCGTCGTCCGGCTGGAGCGCGAGTTGCGCATCGAGTTCCGCCCGGACATCGGCCAAGTCGCTCGCATTCGGGAAAACGTCCTGGAGGTTCGACCCGGTGATGTGCAGGTTGTCCGGCCAGCCCGGGGCCAGCGCGAGAGATTTCCTCGCCTCCGTGGCAGCCTGGCTCAGCCGGCGGCTGGCGAGCAATAGAAGCGCCAGCCCGCGCCGCCGAGTCGCGCTGGTCGCATCGCGGTTCACAAGAATGGTCCAGACGTCGGCGGCGGCGGCGTAACAGGCGTTGTTGAAAAGGTAATTGCCGAGGGCGGCCAACTGGGGATCGTAGAACTGGTCGAGGGTCACGCCGGCCGGCAGACTCCGGGCGAAGAGCAACGCCTCGGCCGTTTCCAGGAAGCGCGCCTCGCCGAGGCTCTGCTGGACCTCGGCAGTGAATGGGGCGAGGAAAAGTTCCCGGTCCACGGCGCCGCTGCCGACCAGGTCCATCCGCGAAAAGAAGCCGTAGCCCAGTTGCGGCCGGTCCTGGAGGGGAAATGGGAACATCCACTCCCGCAATCCGACGCGGAGGGGGCCGAGGCTCGTTTCCTGAAGACCGCGAACGCGGCCCGAGAGGGCCAGCATGCTCTCCCGCAACTTGGCAAACCGCGCGCGTTTCTCAAACTGAAGGGAATCAATGGTGCGGAATCGGATCGCGTAACTGGGCGGGACGCCTGGGCCCGGCGTGTTGGCGTTCCACGTGATCGGCCGCCAAGCATCAGACAACGAAACGCCGCCCGTTGGGCCGTAGCCGGCGTACCCTTGCCCGCCTACGGGGGCAGCGAACTGCTGGGCCGACGTGAAACGATTGCCGTAACCACCCAGCGTTTGTCCCAGCCGTTCGCTGGGCAGGGTGCGCCTGCTGCCGACAGATCCGACACCCCTGAGAGATTGGGCCTGGAGCGTCCTGGCGGCCGGAAAAGCCAGAAACGCCGCCCCAACAGCCACGGGGAGCATCAGGTTTCTCATCCGGTGGCGCATGTCGTCCCACGACCTCCCTTATCCATTATCCCCGGGTGGCGGCATTCAGGCAAGGCCTTTGCCGCCCTCGCGTCCGGCCCGCTTGCGCAGGAGATAGCGGTCGGCCGCAGCCTTTTCCTCCGGCGTCATGCGCAAGAATCCGAGCCGCCAGACGACCACGAGGAAGACCAGCGCGATGCCCACGTAAAGAACTGTCGCGTAGCGGCCCCGCATGTACAGGACGAGCATCCCGGCGACAGCGAGCGCCACGCTCAGCACATAGAACAAGCCAACCGTCGAAAGCACCGACAGGCCGAGGCGATCGATCAACTGGTTATACAGGTGGCTGCGGTCCGGCATCATGATGGGCCGGCGATTCAGGATTCGCCGCAACAGGGCCATGCCCGTATCCAGAATCGGCAGGCCGAAAATGAACAGGGCGCCGACGAACCACTTGACCATGCCGAATCGGCCGGAAAACATGATCATCATGGCGGCGATCACGTAGCCAATGAAGACGCTGCCCGCATCGCCCATGAAGATCCGGGCGGGGTTCAGGTTGTGCGGCAGGAACCCTACGGTCGCGCCCGCCAGGGCAAAGGCCACCATCATGATGAGCCGCGTGTACTCATAGTCGACCGCCTTTTCGTACCACTGGGGATTCGCCCACGCCGTCAGCGACGTCGCCAGCAGAAGAAATCCCACGGACACAATCGCCGACACGCCCGAGCATAAGCCGTCGAGCCCGTCCAGCAGGTTCATCGCATTCGTGGCACCGATGACAATGAAGAAGTGCATGCCGATACAGAAAACCCAGACCAACCAAAAGTCCTTCTCGAAATTCATCAGGGGAATCCCTGCGATCCTCGGGTATGCAAACCAGTAGACGCCGCCGACCAGAAGAATGACGCCGGCCGCCGTCTGGCCGAGCAGTTTCAGCCCAGGCCGCAGGTCCACCAGATCGTCCAGGAGGCCCGCCAGGAACGCCACGGCGCCGCCGGCGATAATAGCAAGCGTCGCATGGCCCTGGGGGGGGCGACCCCACAGATAGTACACGACCAGCGGGACGGTCCAGGCCAACCAGATAGCGCAACCGCCGAGGTACGGGATCGGCCTGGCGTGGATCTTGACTGCATGGTCCGGTTGGTCCGAGATTCCCTTCCTCCGGGCAATCCAACGGAACAGCGGCGTGCCCAGGAGACTCAGCATCAGGGCCGCGATGAAAACCCAGATGCCGGGAATCCACAACTCCCCGAGCACCTCCGTCCAAGGCGGGGCTCCGGGCGGAAACATGGGTCTCTCCTTTCAGTTCTTCAGGGCCCCGCGCGTCGCGGGCCTCCGGAAACGGCCGGCACGCTCATTCTGCCATACCCAGGTCTTTTGCCTCGCAGAATACCTCCGCGTCGTAGCGCAGCATCACCAAGCCCGCTTGCCAGCCTTGCGGATCAATCTCGGGCCGCTCTCCGAAATGCTCCTGGATGATCCATCGGGGGAAGTCCGCCCCGGCTTCGATGGACAGAGGCACCCCGCCGCCGAAACGCGGATTGAGGTCGAAAAACTTGATCGCACCTTCGGCCGTCAGAAAACATTGCACCGTAATGACGCCGACGCACTCGGCCAGCGATTCGACGGCCTGCATGCTCTTCCGAATGATCTCATCGTGCCGGATGGTCCGGCCTTTGGCCACCTCGCCGGCGCGGACTTGAAGCCGTTCGCGCGGCACAGCGACGCGCGGAACGCCGTCGAGCCCCGCGTACACGTCGACCGTGAACTCCGTCCCCCGCACACATTCCTGGATGATGAACCGGGACGTGTGCTGCCCGAATCGCTTCAGCGCCTGCCGGTTGTGCACGAAACGCACGTGCCGCGTGCTCGACCCGAAGCGAGGTTTCACAAACAGGGGGAAAGGTCCGTCGGCCGCTTCCTCGTAGGAGAAAACCCGGGGCGTGTCCAGCCCGGACTTCACGAGAAACTCACACGTCTTGCGTTTGTCCCGGCAAATTTCCACCACGGCGGGGGACGAGACGAGCATCCGCGCGCCGACTTCCTGAAAACGGTCGCGCGCCTCGGCCAGCTCCTGGAGTTCCCAATCAATGAGGGGAATGACCAGACCGATCTTCTTCCGGCGGCAGACGTCCAGGAGGTCGTCCACGTAGTTCGGGGAGTTCACCCCCGAAACCAGAAAGGCCTCGTCCACGCGGTGAAACGCCGGCGCCAGCGGCGACCAGTCCGCCCCGTAGATGTGGCCGCGAACCCCCAAATCCGCCATCGCCCGCCGGAACCCCTCCAGCAGGCTGACCCGCCGGCCCACGCACGAAAACAGGATGTTCAGGGAACGGCCCATGTGCACCCCCTCTCGCAAGCCCGCGCCGCAGGGCCGGGAGAGTCTCCCTAGTATACCCGCCCGGCGCCCGGTGTCAACTCCGCGGCCCCTCTCAGGTCCATTTCTGGTACACCCGCTCGTTCGGCAGCAACAGCCGCACCGAACCCAGGATGATCTTCAGGTCCAGCCACAGACCCCACCGCTCCACGTACTGAACGTCGAGTTCCAGTTTCTCCTCGTGCGGGATCTCGCCACGGCCCAGGACCTGCGCCAGTCCCGTCAGGCCGGGCCTGACCTCCAACCGCCGCCGTTGACGCTCGTTGAACTGGCGCGCCTGGCTCATGTACAGCGGCCGCGGACCCACAATGCTCATGTCCCCCTTCAGGACGTTCCAGAGTTGCGGCAACTCGTCCAGCGTCATCTCGCGCAGCCAGCGCCCGAGCCGCGTCAGACGCGCATCCTCCCGCCCCATCGGGCTCACGTCGTACGGGTCGGCGTCGGCGCGCATCGTGCGGAACTTGTACACCATGAACGGCCTCATCCTGCGGCCGGCCCGTTCCTGGCGGAAGAGCACCGGCCCGGGGCTGTCGATCCGGATCAAAATCGCCAGGGCGGCCAGAAACGGCCAGCCCGCAAGGAGCGCCCCTCCCGCCAGCACGATATCCAAGATCCGCTTCTGGGTACGCTGCGATGGACTCATGACCTCTTGCCCGATGGCTCCCTCTTCACTTCATAAATCAAACCGAACGGTTCAACCCATGGCCATTCCAGCATCCACTTCGGCGCGTAGTTCCGATGCGGCGTCACTACGAAGACCCTCCGGCCGCAGGTAAGCGGACTTGAGAGCGGGTTCTCTCCAGCCCGCCACAAGCGCATGGCCACCGCGTCGCCCACCATGTCGTCGGCAGCAATGAGGACGTCCTGACGCCGCCCTTCGATATCCCGAAGGCACTTTAACGGCCTGCTCGACGTCGAGTCGGCCAAAATGATGGCATCAGGAGGAAGTGCCTGGAAGACCTCTTCCGCAAATCGTCGCGGCCCATAATCTCCCATCTTCCACGGGCGAAGGAAGTGCGCATAGGGATCGCGATAGGGAATCTCCCGCTGGAAAAAGGTAAAGCCCGAATGTCGTGCCACCTCCGGCAAGACCGCATATACCCCCACCGGCAAAACAGCCAGGGCCAGAAGCAACCACCGGTACCGCCGGCCGCACCGCGCCAGGATCCATGAGGCGCCCACCCCGATGAACACGCTCCCAAAGAGATAGAATGGGATGAAGAACGCGTACTGGTCCGCCACGTTGTAGCGCGCCGCCCAAAAAAGGTAAATCCCCCCGAGCAACAAGATCGCCCAGGCGAAGGCTTGCCGGCGGCGGACCAGCGCGAAAACACCGACAATGCCTGCAAAGGCCAACGGTGTCGGGTAATTAAGCCCCATGTACAAGAAACTCATCTTGAACAAGTGCGCCAGGTTACTCAGGTTCGCCACTTTGCTGCCCCACGTGCCCACGGTCGCGGATCGAACCGTAGCCCATACGTCGCGGGTGCGGGCATACTCCAGGCCGACAACCATCCAATACGGCGTACCGCCCAGCAGCCAAGCGGCTGCACAGACCGGCAGAATCCGCCACGAGAGCCGCCCCCGAATCGCCGCGACAAGAGCCCAGCCTCCGAAGAACGCCAGGCTGATCGCGGCCATCAAATGGTTGCTGATGGCCAAGCCATTCAGAAAAAACAACAGAACGAGCCAACGGGCCCTGCCCTGCGTCCGCCACGCCCAGAAACACAGGCACTCGGCGGAAAGGAAGGCCGCCGCCCAACCGTACACTTCGGCACTTGTCGCGTGGCTCCAAACGGCGTGGCCGAGCGCAAACGAGATTCCCCCGACCACCGCCGGCCAGACCGCCCGCGTCATCAACCAAATGAGAAGCACCACGTTCGCTGCCGCGATCGCCGTACCGATGGCCGAGCACAGGTTCGCCGCATACGCGTAGTTCCACAGCGGCGGCCACCACAGCACCCGCGCCGCAATCAGAAACCAGGGATGGACCACGACGACCCGCCCAGGCTGACAGAAGTTCAGGCGGGCCACCTCATACTGGAAATAGCCGGCATCCTGCCAGCAGAGGTCCGGCGCCAACGTCGCCACATAGAGAACGAGGACCGCGACAAACGCCGACCCCCACAAAGCCCAGGGACTGCAATCCCTGGGCTTGTCGTTCCCCACGCGCCCGGTGCCGGAGGCGCTCCCTCCGGTTACGTTAACTGTCCCGCTCGTCACCACCTGAACCCTTCATGCCGCCAGCAGCAGTCCCGCCACCATGCCGATCCACACCCCCAGCGCCGCCACGAACGCCGGATCCCGGCGAACCATGTCCACCGGGTCGCCCGCCCGCCCCGTAATCGCCATGTGATAGAACCGGAATACCGCGTAGATGACGGGCAGGACCGTGATGAACATCCACTCGTGGTGCGCCACTTCCCGGATCGTCCGTTCGCTCACCGTATAAAGCATGTACGTCACGATCGCCAGCGCCGCCGAGACCGTCATCATGTGGGCGAGGCTCCGCTCGGTGTAGAGGCCCCACGCGAGCGGCCGAGTCGCCGACGCATCCTCGCCCAACGCCACACGCTCGCTCTCGCGCTTCGCGAAACCCAGGAACAGACTCAGCGTCAGGGTGCACAAAAGGAGCCAGTAACTGACCTCCACGTCGATGGCCACGCCCCCCGCGTAGGCCCGGATCACGAAACCCGATGCGATCACCAGCACGTCCAGGATCGCCACCCGCCTCAGCCCCGCCACATAGGCGAGCATCAGCACGAGGTACGCGCCGACCGTTGCCGCAAACGCCCGGCCGACGACCAGCGCCAACCCGACCGCCGCCGACGCCAGAACGACGCTCAAGCCGACGGCCAGCCCCCCGCCGACCGCCCCAGACGCCACCGGCCGGTTTCGCTTCGACGGGTGCTGCGCGTCCTCCCGACGGTCCACCACGTCGTTCAGCGCATAAATCGCGCTGGACGCCAGACAGAAGGCGGCAAAGGCCCCGGCCGCCCTCACCACCGCCCCCGCGTCCGTCACCCGGCGCGCAAACACCAGGGCCGCCAGGACGAACCCGTTCTTCAGCCAGTGGCTCGGCCGCGAGAGCCGCACCAGGTTCATCAGGACCTTCAATGATTCTCCTTGCCGGACAGGCACGTGATCGGAGGTCCGCCAAGCCTCTTATGGCCCCCCAGGGGCCAAATGTCAAGCCCGAGGACCTTTCGGGGATTTATCGGCACATCCAGAGGGCCGTGTAAAGCCAAATGGCCTGGCCGCCCCCGCGGGGTGGCACTGGCGGCTTGCCCGCCAGTGCACCGCCATATTGCCGCGCACTGGTGGACAAGCCACCAGTGCCACCCGGACCTGTTGACTCACACACCCCATTGGAGGTTGTCGGGAAAAGGGGACGGGAGTATTTTG
>JBAUDW010000109.1:0-3361 GCA_049678285.1 Phycisphaerae bacterium | reverse complement strand
GATGGACCATAACTCGTCGCTCAACAAAGGCTTGGCCATGACGGGCTCCGAGGCAAGGGGCGTCCCCCTGCCTCAGACATCGTCCGCCTTGGTCCACCGGCTGAAGTCATTCTGTTAGGCGCTCTTAGAATCTGGTGCAAAACGGGTGGGCACGGATTGCCAGCAATCCGTGGCACCCCGGCAGGCGGCTTGCTGGCATGATACGTGGGTGCCACTGTTTGCTTGCAAACAGTGTTATTGCCTTTCGAAACGATTTCTAGAAGGAAGGGCAGGGAAGTGAAACCGCTTCGCGTGGGCCTCCTCGGGACGGGCGCTATTCTGAGCGGGTACCACATGCCAGGCTGGACCGCGCTGCACGACGCGGGACGGGTCGAACTGGCGGCGGCGTGCGACGTGCGGCGCGAACAGGCCGACAACCTGGCGAAGGCGCACGGCATCGGACTGGTGTTCAGCGACTACAAGAAAATGCTCCGGGAGGCGCGGCTGGACCTCGTGGACATTGCGACGCCGAACGCCCTGCACGCGCCGGTGGCTTTGGCGGCCCTGGCGGCCGGGTGCCACGTGTACTGCGAGAAGCCGCTGGCGCCGACGCCGCAAGAGGTGAGGAAACTGATCGCGGCCCGCGACAAGGCGGGGCGGAAACTGATGACGGGCCAGCACATGCGGTTCGAGGGGGAAAACGCCGCCCTGAAACGGTTTGCCGAGGCCGGCGTCCTGGGCGACATTTACTACGCGCGGGCGAGTTGGCTCCGGCAGCGCTTGGTGCCCGCCTGGGGCGGATTCCTCAAGAAATCGCTCGCCGGCGGCGGTCCGCTCATCGACATCGGCGTCCACATCCTGGACCTGGTGCTCTGGATGATGGGGTTTCCGAAGCCGGTGGCGGTTTCGGGCGTCGCGCCGACAAAATTGGCGAACCTTAAGCACGTGGCGAACAACCCGAAGTGGGGCGACTGGAAGCGCGACGGCAAAGAGTTCGACGTCGAGGACTTCGCCGTCGGCCTGGTGCGGTTCGAGGACGGGGCGGTCCTGGTGCTCGAAACCTCGTGGCTCCTGAACATGGTCGAGAAGGAACTGATGAAGGCGATGGTTTGCGGGACGCTCGGCGGGATGGACGTCACGGAAGGCAAGATCATGACGCAGGAGCACGGCCTGGTGCGCATCAGCCAGGTGGAAGGGTTCGCCGAGCCGAAGGCCCACGCCGCCGCCATCACCGCCTTCGTGGAGGCGGTGGAGAAGGACGGGCCTGTGCCCGTGCCGGCCGAGGAGACGCTCTGCGTGATGACGATTCTGGACGGCATTTACCGCTCGCAGGCGAAGGGCGGGGCGGAGGTGAAGTTGGCGAGCGGCATGCCCGCGGTACGCCGACGCCGCAAAGCGTAGGACGCTCTAGCGGCGCGGGGGTGCGGCCTGTCCGCCGTCTTGTCCGCCGTAGCCTCGGCGAAGGCGGGAAACCCGCCGCCCTGGAGCACAGAGAATTGAGGGTGCAGCCATGAGATCAGCCGGTCGCTGGCTGGTGTGGGTCGGGTTGGCGTTGACGGTGGCCGGGCCGGGTCCGCGCGCGTCGGCCCAGGAATATACGGAGGCCCAGCGTCAGTCGCTCTCGCTGCGGTCGGCCGAGGTGGACGCGCTGAACCGTTTGGCGGACCTGGTGGCGTCGGCCCACCTGTCGGACGAGTTGACGGTCGGGCAGGCGCTGGAGCGGGGGAGCGACGACGGGATCGCGCTGCGTCTGTTTCTGCGGTCGGCCCGGCTGGCGGGGGAGCCTCGCTACTATTCGACCGGCGTGACGGAAGTGGACCTGGAGATCCCGCTGGAGGCGGTGCTCAAGACCCTCGGCACGTTGTGCACCCGTCGCGAGGGCGACGTCCCGGCGCTGGACGACCTTCGGGCCAAGGCCGTGGACGGCCACCTGCGGATGAGCGGCGTGGGGCGCGTGCCGCAGGACCTTGAGCCGGTGGTGGCGGCCCAGGTCGTCGCGTCGCCTCCGGGGACGCTGCCCGAGATGTACCCGCTGGGGTGGGCGACTGTTCAGGCGACCGGCCGCATCCAGGCGGCGCGCGACGCCCGGATCCGCGCCTATGAGGCGATGAGCGCGCGAATCCGGGAACTGCGGGTCACGCCGTCCCACACCGTGAGCGACCTGGTCGGCGGGAGCGCGGCGGCGGAGGCCCGGTTGGACGTGTACCTGCGGTCGCTCGCGCCGGCCGGCCGGCCGAGGATGATGCCCGACGGCCTGTGCGAGGTGACCGTGGCGGCGCCGCTCCGCGACCTGATTGCGGCGCTCAAGGAAATCCAGGCGATGAACCCGACCGGCCCGAAGGCGACCGGAGAGGAGATCGACGGCCTGTCGGGCCGGTTGAAGACGGACCGGCTGGCGGCGACGGGGTACGGGGCGCCGGCGTCGGCGTACGTGCGGGAGGGGGGCGGAATCGAAACGGCCCCGCTGCCCGACTGGGCCGCCGCCGCTCTGGAGACCCGGGGCGAGTCCCGCCCGCCCGAACACATCGAGGACGCCAAGGAGGCGCGCGTGCTGGCGCTGCGGGCGGCCAAGGCGACGGCGATGGAGGAACTGGCGAAGCGCCTCGACGCCGTCGGCCTCGACGACGGCCGGACCGTCCGCGAACGCGCCACCAAGGACCCCGTCTTTCAGCGGGACGTCAAAACCCTTCTCCAAAGCGCCGAGACGGTGGCCAGCCGGCCGACCGACGACGGCCAGTGGGAGGTGGTGGTGCGGCTGCCGCTGGCGCGCCTGTACGAGTTTTCGAGGTGAGGGAGGTAACTGTTCCGCAGCCGCAAGCCGTAGCGCGGGGGTTTATCCCCCGCGCCTTGCTGCGCGGGGCACCCGCCTTCGTCCGCCAGCACGGAGGGCGGACTTCGGCGTGGCAAGCAAGGCCCCGCGCTACAGTTTTTCCTTTTGACCCCTTGACGGTCGTTCTCGGCGTTCTCTGCTCTGAAGACCCGCCTCGCCGCCTGCCGTTCCCTCCGCGATAGCGTTCCCCGCTCTCCCGGCGCGCCGGGAGAGCGGCTAACCATGACGATGTGCGATGTCGCCGTTTCATTCCGCATTCCGCGTTCCGGACTTCGGCGTGGCACGTGCCAGGGCAGGGAACGTGACCGGCGGCTCCCGCCGCCGGCTCGCAAGACATCGCGCCTTTCGCCTTTCGTCGTTCAATCCGCAATCCGCAATCCGCATTGCCGTTCCCCCATCTCTGCCTTTCTCTGCGTGCTCTGCGTTCTTGTATGTTGCGTTCGGGCATGGTTGGTGGTCCCATGGAAGAGGCGGCCGGCGTGGAGGCGAGCGCGGGCGCGAGCCGACGCGCCGGCCGCGGGCGGCGAGAGATCGATTGCGTTCAGGCCTCCG
>JBAUDW010000108.1:0-2293 GCA_049678285.1 Phycisphaerae bacterium | reverse complement strand
TTCCAGGAGTGATCCTCGTACTTGCTGCGGATGACGTAGCCCGTCTCCTGAAAGAGGCGCAGCATGCGGCGGTTGTCGGCCATCACCAGGGCGGTGAAGCCTTCGATGCCATTCATCATGGCAATGCGGATGAGACACTGGAGGAGGAAGGTGCCCAGGCCGCGCCCCTGCCACTGGTCTTGGACTGCGAAGGCGCACTCGGCCAGGTTGGTAGCGGGCTCGCGCTCGTAGCGGGCCACCGCGATGAGCTGCTCGCGCTCCTCCTGACGCAGCACTGCCACCAGCGCCATGCGGTCCCGGTAGTCGAGGACGACGAAATGCTGGGCATCGCGACGGGACCAGCGTTTCACCGGCCGGAAGAAGCGGTGATAGAGGGTGTCCTCGGAGAGCGAGTAGATGAACTCCAGCCACAGGTCATCGTCGGTGGGCTTGATGGGGCGCACCAGCAGCGTCTCGCCGCTGGTCGGGGTGAAGGTGGTCTCCAGGTCCTGCGGGTAGACGCCGGCGCCCAGAGGCGGGATCTCCTGCTCTACCAGGACGTGGTGCTGCTCCTTGGCGAAGGCCAGCAGGTCGTGGCGATAGTCGGGGTGGGTGATGCCAATGAGAGCCATGGCCCGCTGGCGGGCGCTGCGGCCGTAGAGGTCAGCCACGCCGTACTCGGTCACCACATAGTGGACATCACCGCGGCTGGTAACGACGCCCGCGCCTGGCTTGAGCTGAGGGACGATGCGGGAGATGGTCCCGTCCTCGGCCGTTGACGGCAGGGCGATGATCGGTCGGCCGCCCTTGGAGCGGGCGGCGCCCCGGATGAAGTCCACCTGGCCGCCGATACCGCTGTAGAACAGGTGGCCGAGGGAATCGGAGCAGACCTGGCCTGTGAGGTCCACCTCGATGGCGGCGTTGATGGCCACCATCCGCTCGTTCTGAGCGACGATGAAGGGATCGTTCACGTAGTCGTTGGGGTGAAGCTCCACCAGTGGGTTGTCATCCACGAAATCGTAGAGGCGCTGGCTGCCCATGACGAAGCTGGCGATGATCTTACCCGGGTGCAGGGTCTTGCGGCTGTTGTTGATCACGCCCCATTGGATCAGAGGCAGGTTGCCATCGGATAGCATCTCGGTGTGCAGGCCCAGGTCGTGCTTCTCGGTCAGGGATTCCAGGATGGCGTCGGGGATGGAGCCGATGCCGACCTGCAGGGTGGCGCCGTCCTCCACCAGGGTACTGACCCAACGACCGATAGCGCGGGACATGTCGTCGGGCGGTGGGTGGGTGACCTCCGGCAGCGGGGACTCGTGCTCCACCATGGCGTCGATGGCGTCGGCGGCGATGAAGCTATCGCCCAGGGTGCGCGGCATGCGGGGGTTGACCTGGGCGATGATTACGCGGGCGCACTCGGTCGCCGGCTTGACAATGTCCACGGAGACACCAAGGCTACAGAAGCCGTGCTCGTCGGGGGGCGTCACCTGGATGAGGGCCACGTCGATGGGGACGCGCCCGCTGCGGAACAGGCGGGGCACCTCCGAGAGGAAGATGGGGGTGTAGTCCGCCTCGCCGGCAGCGACGGCGTCCCGCACGTTGGGCCCGACGAAGAAGGCGTTGTGGCGAAAGGATTCCTTCACTGGGGGCAGGGCGTAGGGGGCGATGCCCAGGGTCATGGTGTGGACAATCTCGGCGGCGTGCAGGTAATCCGCGCGAGCCGTCAGCCGTTCCACTAGGTACTGAGGCACGGCGGCGCCGGAGCCCACGAAGATGTGGTGGCCGCTACGGACAACGCGAAGGGCGTCGGCGGCGGAGTGGATCTTGTGGGCATAGCGCTGGCGCCAATCTGGGTCGTAGGATGGCCTGGTCATGCAGTCGCTCCCGTTGTGCCGATTGTCCGACGATTTCCCATCTTGTAGCGGGTGATCCCCAAACGGGCCCTGCTCTCGACCTAGGCATGTTACTTCCGTCTCCATCCCACGTCAACCTTCTCCTCTCTGCCCATGAAGCGACGGCTTTGCCGTACATTGGCTGCGCTCCCGCATCCTGTTCCGGCCGACACGGTCTCGGTCATGACCAGCCATCAACCGGGGTGAGGGCCTCCTTCGGAGTAGCACGCGCGCCGCAGCCAGCCAGCGATGGAGCGCTCGACGACGGGGGAAAGGGTGAGGCCCCACGTGCGCACGATGGGGACGCTATCTAGCCGTGAGAAGTGCCGCGACACCGTGACGCCGGGCGCTGGTGGCGGTGCTGGTTCTCCTTTCGCCCTTCGACAGGCTCCCACCAGTGGCGGGCAGGCAGGGCGAGCGGGTTC